>DATHKS010000272.1:0-3114 GCA_035488975.1 Chitinophagaceae bacterium
AACTCAGTGTCCCTGACTTCACGCCCGGCATATTGAGCACGGCATTCTTGAATGCGTCTACATTATTGTTCAGTACATAGGCGCCATTGATCACCAGCACCTGGTCCTTGCTGAAGCCGAGCTTCTTCGTCTGAATATAATTAAGCTGTTGAAATACCACGATCGTACCGATAGTAAGCACTATCGAGAAGAAGAATTGAATGATCACGAGCGCGCTTCGCATATTGCTTTTCTTGAAACCCGTATTGGCATTTCCCTTCAGCACCACTACGGGCTTGAAGCGGGAAAGGAACAATGCGGGATAGCTTCCCGCCAGTGCGCCGATGAAGAAAGGCAATACAAGAATGAACGGAAGCATCCGCCAATCGAGGAGCTGCCGCATCGAGAGTGACTTCGCCGACAGATCATTGAACAACGGTATGGTCAGCGATGCCACGATCAAACCGATCACCAGCGCGATAGTAACGGTGATCACAGATTCAAAGAGGAATTGAAGGATCAGCGTCCTCCGGTCGGTGCCGAGCACCTTGCGAACGCCGACTTCCTTTGCACGGTTGATGGAGCGGGCCGTCGACAGGTTCATGAAGTTGATGCAGGCGATGATCAGCACGAAGAGCGCCACGGCGCCGAAGATGTACACGTACTGGATATTTCCATTAGTGCTCAGCTCGGGGAACCGGTCCGAGTGCAGGTGGATATCCAGCAGGGGCATGAGAGAATAGTCAAGCCTGTTGCCAGCCTTCTTAAAATCATCCATGGAAGTGACATTCATGAATTGCTTCGCCTGCACCAATACGTATTTATCGATGAAGGCAGGGAAATTCTTCTCGAAGGCCTTATAGTCCGTTCCCTTTCGCAGGCGGATATAGGTCTGGAAATTGTGGCTTAGGAAATTGCCCCAGCCATAGTCGACATTATCCATCGAGAAGAAGAAGTCCAACTTAAAATGCGAGTTCGCCGGCACATCCTGCACCACGGCGGTGATCTTATATGGGACCTTATCCGCCTCGATCGTCTTGCCGAGCACATTGGTGCTGCCGAAGTATTTTTTGGCGGTGCTGACGGTCAGCACCACGGTATTGGGCTCATTGAGCGCAGTAGAGGTATTACCCGCTACGGCCGGTATGGTGAATACATTAAAGAAGGTGGAATCGACATGGGCGACATACGGTTCGTCGATATATTCATTTCCCTTCTTGATCAGCTTGTCGCCGGACGAGGCATAGATGCGCGTGTATTCTTCCACTTGCGGGTAGTCCTTCTTCAGTGTGGCCCCCATAGGATCGGAGGCAACGGCCAGGTGGAGTTCACTTCCGCCAAATTTTATATCGGAGTTGACCCGGTATATCTGCGAGGCATCCTTGTTGTACCGGTCGAAGCTGAGTTCATCCACGATGTACAGTGTAATGAGCAGGCAGGTAGCCAGGCCAGCCGCCAGTCCGAGGATGTTGATGGCAGAATAACCCTTGTTCTTGGAAAGATTGCGGAACGCGATCTTGAAGTAGTTCTTTAGCATAAGAGGTTTTTGGGTGGTTAACGCTCCTCATGTAACAGGCCATCGATAGAAAAGCCAATTTGATAATTTGGTAACCTGTCTGCCGGTAGGCAGGTTTGACAATTTGATAATTGTCCCAGATCCAACAGTCGTTTCATATCTGAGTACGCCTCATTGCCAAATTATCAAATCGCCAAATTGTCAAATTATCTCATGGATCCGCCTGGGACAAGACCTGTTGCCGTTAGCATCAATGGCTGTGCCAACGATTGAAGGTGTTAGCTTTAAGTCTATTAGAGAAAAGCAAGAGAAGGAATCGTTCGTTTTCGTACAGTAAGTGCACGATTTAAAGTCAAAATTAAAAATTAAAAAGTCAAAAATAGACCCGAATCGGTTGGGGTCTTCATCGTTAGGAAACCCTTTTGAATTTTGAATTTTGCCATGTTTGGAGAAAGCATCTGGTTTCGGAGGGCCTTTTTGACTTTTTACTTTTGACTTTTGACTTAATTTCACGCATGGAAGTTTTCAAATATGGAATCGATAGGCTGACGATTGGAACGGTATCAGCCCTTGCATCCGGTAAGATAAAGGGCGTGCTCAACGAGGAGGCGATAAAGAAGATCCGGCGCAGCCAGCAGCATGTCGAGGAGATCGTGGCTACAAACAGGACCGTTTATGGTATCAATACCGGCTTCGGGATCCTGGCCAATACACCGATCTCCGCCGGCGATACCGCCACTCTTCAATATAAGATCCTGCAGAGTCATAGCGTTGGAGTAGGAGACCCGATCCCCATTCGCGTAGCGAAACTGATGCTCATCACCAAAGTGCATTCCCTCGCACAGGGATTCAGCGGCATAAAACTCGAGACCGTTCAACGCATCATCTGGCATATTGAAAACGATATCATCCCCGTCGTTCCCGAGAAGGGAAGCGTCGGCGCAAGCGGAGACCTCGCACCACTCGCACATCTCTTCCTGCCCCTGATCGGGCTAGGTGAAGTCTTCCATATACCTAAGAATTCTTCCGTTGCCGTCAAGGCCCGGACACAGGAGATCTTCACGCTGCATGGACTGGCTCCTGTTCAGCTAGGACCCAAGGAAGGCCTCGCGCTGATCAATGGAACGCAATTCATCCTGGCCTTCGCCATCACCGCCGTCGAGCGCATGCATTATTGCCTGGAGGCGGCAGACATCATCGGCGCTATGACACTCGAGGCATTGACAGGCACCAATGCCCCATTCGATGCAAGGCTCCACGAATTACGCCCTTATCGCGGTAATAAATTGGTCGCCCAGCGACTGCGACTGCTCCTGCACAACTCGGCGATCATGAAGAGCCATATCGACTGCGGCCGCGTGCAGGATCCCTATTCGCTCCGGTGCATGCCGCAGGTGCACGGCGCCTCACGCAATGCATGGCTTCACCTGAAAGAAATGACGGAGATAGAATTGAATGCCGTTACCGATAATCCCATCATCTTCTCCACCGATGACACTATCAGCGGCGGCAATTTCCATGGCCAGCCATTAGCGCTGCCTCTCGACTATGCCTGCTTTGCAGCGGCCGAGGTAGGAAATATCTCCGACCGGCGATGCTATCTCTTGCTGGAGGGTAAA
>DATHKS010000273.1:0-6699 GCA_035488975.1 Chitinophagaceae bacterium
CTTCACCCTCGGCGTGATCTATGTCCAATCCCTGGAAGACTGCGAATCGGGAACGGCGGCATTGGAGGAATTACGCACGCGGTTTCCGAAACATCCGAACATGGATGAAGCGCTTTTCAATCTCTACTATTGCTACAACAAGAATAATGAAACCGTGAAGGCCGCCGAGATAAAGAAATTGATGAGCGATAAATTCCCCGGCAGCAATTTTACCACCATTGCCACAACGGGAAAGAACCCACGCGCCAGCGGCTCAAGATCGGAAGCGACCGCGACTTATGAGAAAATATACAATCTCTTCATCGAAGGAAATTTCGAAGAAGCTATCACCAGCAAGCATGCCGCAGACAGTATCTACGGAAAGAATTACTGGACGCCACAACTGCTGTATATCGAAGCGGTGTATTACATAAAACAAAAACAGGATAGCGCGGCAAAGACGGTACTGAACAATATCATCTCGCAGTTTGCCAACACGCCACTGGCCGCCAAAGCCACCACTATGCTGGATGTACTGAGCCGGCGTGCGCAGATCGAGGAGGAACTCCGCAACATGGTCATCAATATGCCTGCGGAAGATTCATCCCGCACCGGTGAACTCATCGTCAAGGCGCCACCCGTCACCATGCCTGTTACTCAGGCTCCGGTAACCGTGGATTCGGCTGGCTTGAAGCCGCCGGTGCAGGCGCCTCCCGTGGCCGTTATTCCTAAACCGAAAACGGATACAGTCGTCACCAAGGCTCCACCTCCTCCTCTTGCCTATGACTTCGCACCAGAAACACCACAGTACGTCGTACTCCTGCTGAATAAGGTGGATCCGATCTTTGTGAACGAAGCAAAGAATGCATTTGCCCGCTACAACCGCGATACATACTACAACAAACAAATGGATGCGGAACTCGTGGATATCGATGCTGAAAACCGTCTCCTCCTGATAAGTCCTTTCAAGAATGTCACCGATGCCGTAGCCTATATCGATCAGACGAAACCAAAAGTGGCGTCGGAGATCATCCCCTGGCTCACGGGAGGAAAATATTCATTCCTCATCATCACGGCGAGAAACCTGGAATTGCTGAAGAATAGCAAGGACATTAAGAAGTATAAGGACTATATCGACCAGAACCTCCCGGGAAAATTCTAACCCAGCCGGTGAAATAACGATCCCGGGTGCGCTTTAGGAAAATATTTACGGGACAACCCTTTCCACCGCTGACCTTTTGCTTAATTTCGGATATAATAACCCGCTGACCTAACCCTCTATTCTTTATGAAAAAAGCAGTCCGCATTTTCTGGCGAATATTCATCTTCGGCTTCCTGGCGCTGATCCTATTTATCGCGCTGGCGAATTTCGGCGTCTTCGGGAACATGCCTTCATTGAAGGAGCTTGAGAATCCCTCCATACAACAGGCATCGGAAGTCATTGCCAATGATGGCACGCTGATGGGAAAATATTATACGGAAAGAGGCAACAGGAGCAATGTCAAGTACAGGGATATTTCTCCCAATGTGATCAATGCGCTCATTGCAACGGAAGACGAACGCTTCTATGATCACGCCGGCATCGATTTCAAATCCACATTGCGGGCTCTCTTTACACTCGGCGCCCAGGGTGGCGGCAGCACCATTACCCAGCAGCTGGCGAAAGCCCTCCTGGAACAAGGCAGCAAGAACAAGGCCTGGCGCGTGGTGGAGAAATTGAAGGAATGGATCATTGCCGTAAAGCTCGAAAGGAACTTTACAAAAGAAGAGATCGTGACCCTTTACCTGAATGCCGTTCCCTTCGGAAATAATATCTATGGCATCCGCAATGCATCGCGGACCTTTTTCCAAAAAGAACCGGACCGGCTGAATGTAGATGAAGCCGCCCTGCTGATAGGAATGCTGAAAGGCAATAGCATCTACAACCCCATCCGCAATCCGAAAGCGGCCAGCGACCGCCGCAACGTGGTGTTGAACCAGATGGCGGTGAATGGGAAAATAAGCGAAACAGATGCCGCAAAGTTCAAGGCCATACCAATCGATATGAGCCGCTATAAGAAACTGGATGAGAACACCGGTTATGCCCCCTACTTCAGGGAAGTATTGAAGGATGAAGTACGCGCCGCATTGAAAGGCATCGAGAAACCGAACGGCGAGGGCTATGATATTTACAAGGATGGGTTGAAGATATATACCACCATCAATCCCCGCATGCAGGAGTACGCGGAAGAGGCCGTGGCCTTCCAGTTGCCGGTGTTGCAAAAAAACCTCAATGCACTCTCCTATATCAAGAGTGGATCGATATGGAAAGACCATGAGGATATCCTGCAGAAACAAATGAAACAAAGCGAGCGCTGGAAGAACCTGGCCGACGATGGCCTCAGCGATAAAGAGATAAAGGCGACCTTCTATAAGAAAATTCCGATGAAGGTCTTCGCCTGGAATTCCAAGCGGGAGAAGGACACCGTCATGACCCCGTACGATTCCATCAAGTACAACCGCCAGATGATACAGACCGCTTTCATGGTAATGGATCCCCTTACCGGGGAAGTGCGGGCCTGGGTAGGCGGCATCAACTTCAAGACCTACAAATACGATCATGCTAACCTGAATACGAAACGCCAGGTGGGTTCCTCTATCAAGCCACTCCTTTACACGCTGGCCATGGAAGAAGGGGGATTCACACCGGAAACCGAAGTAATCGATCAGCAGCAGGACTTTGGTCACGGACAATTAGTGCCGGCCACGGGCAAGAGTTGTACCGGACGGACAATGACGATGGCCTCCGCCCTCGCCTGGTCCAGGAACTGCGCCACGGCGTATATCATGAAACAGGTGGGGCCCAAGCGATTCGTCGACTTCCTTTCGCGTATCAATATTCCGACTAAGATAGAGCCCTATCCATCCATTGCGCTCGGCTCCTGCGATCTTTCGCTCTTTGAGATGCTATGGGGTTATAGCATTTTTGCCGGGCGGGGTTTCTCCACCAAGCCTTACTTCATCAGCCGTATCGAGGACAGGAATGGCAACGTGATAAAACGATTCGATTTCAGCGTGAACCGTAAGGAAGCCATCAGCGAAGTGACGGCCTATAATATGGCCCGCATGATGGAAGGAACCGTTACCATGGGAACAGCCGCCGGCCTCATGCAACGCCTTGGAGCCACGGAGATGGCCGGTAAGACAGGAACGACGAATGACAACGCGGATGCATGGTTCATGGGCTATACGCCGCAACTGCTGGCAGGAGCCTGGGTAGGATCGGACGACCGGTTTATCCGCAACTCGGGCGCCGGTGGTTTTGGTGGCGCTGCAGCAAGACCCATCTGGGAAGCATTCTTTGCCAAAGTATATGCCGATAAGACGCTGGGTATCGAGAAGGACGCCCGCTTTGTGAAGCCGGCCGAACTCGAGAACCAGATCAATAGCGCCGACTGGATGCCGACTATTGAGACTATTGAACCGGGAGCAGAAGGAAACGATCAGGGTGTCGGTTCCGAACAGGATTATAACTACCGCAATGATACCATCGGACCGGAATCGCGGAAAGTGATAGAGGACGATAACAATAAGCCTTCGAAGAAAGATACCACCGATCGCTCCAACGATAAGAAAAAGGAAAACAAACCAATCGGCTCGGCTACCGAAGAGCCAAAGAAGAAGAAAGGCTTTTTTAATAAGTTGTTTGGTAAAAAAGACAAAGGATGAATTTGCGGCTGTTTGATTATTGAAGTGCCAAAAAAATATTCAATATTCACCAATCAATATTCAATGCTCAAGTTGACCCTCACGTTGACTGATCAATCATATCGTACAGAAAATGTACCGGATGAAGTGAAATGTCGATCAGCAGACTGCCCCTTGAGCATTGAATATTGATTGTTGAATATTGAATATTTCATTCCCCTCTTCCCCAGCAAAACGCATGTACCTCTATCGCGAGGCCCACTTGAGCATTGAATATTGCGTATTGTCCGAAGGATTCCGGACTCCTTCGGAGAATATTCACCATTTCATTTCGCTCCTCACTCCTTCGCCTGCCCTTAAATTCAAAAAGCCACTCCTGAAAAACAGGAATGGCTTAGAGGATAATTGTTCTTGTATCTTTTACACTCTGAAGTGAGCGAAAGCCTTGTTGGCTTCTGCCATACGGTGAGTGTCTTCTTTCTTCTTGAAAGCGGCGCCTTCGCCCTTGCTGGCGGCTACGATCTCGCCGGCTAATTTATCGGCCATGCTGCGTCCGTTGCGGTCGCGGCTATAGCGGATGAGCCATTTAATGCTAAGGGAAACCTTCCTGTCCTGGCGAACCTCGGCCGGGATCTGGAAAGTAGCTCCACCGATACGGCGGCTACGAACTTCTACTCCGGGAGTTACATTTGCCAGCGCTCTCTTCCAAACCTCATAACCATCTTCGTTGGTTTGCTTGGCTACTTTATCAAGAGCGTCGTAAAAAATATTAAAAGCTCCACTCTTCTTTCCTTCCCACATGAGGTTGTTGACAAAACGGGTAACCAACTTGTCATTGAACCTTGGGTCCGGTGCCAGAGGGAGTTTCTTTGCTTGTGCTTTCCGCA
This sequence comes from Chitinophagaceae bacterium, assembly GCA_035488975.1. Taxonomy (GTDB): domain Bacteria; phylum Bacteroidota; class Bacteroidia; order Chitinophagales; family Chitinophagaceae; genus DATHKS01. Next base: position 4,554 of record DATHKS010000273.1, read on the forward strand.
TCGATGATTATTTTATCTCTTATTGATTGATTGAAAGATCCCTTTACCAGGAATCGATTTATCTGTTCTTATTTTTTTGCCTTTTCCTTCTTCGTACCGTATTTGGAACGGCTTTGTTTACGATCTTTCACACCTGCCGTATCGAGTGAACCACGGACGATGTGATAACGTACACCGGGAAGATCCTTTACCCTTCCGCCACGAATCAAAACGATGGAGTGTTCCTGAAGATTATGACCTTCTCCGGGGATGTAGGCGATAACCTCGATCTTATTGGTCAACCTTACCTTCGCCACCTTACGAAGCGCTGAGTTAGGCTTCTTCGGCGTCGTCGTGTACACCCTCGTGCAAACACCACGGCGCTGAGGACACTGATCAAGGGCCCTGGACTTGCTCTTCGCTCTGATAATTTCTCTTCCTTTTCTTACTAACTGTTGAATAGTAGGCATTCTGAATGCTTTATTTTTGGGAGGGCAAAGGTAACGGGCCAAAGCTTAAATACCAAAAAATCATCCTGTTATTTATCTGCACTTCTCCCCAAATGTGGATTTCAAAATAAAAATCCCGCATTTTTGAGGATGCAGGATTCAATATTCTTACTCCCAGGCCTTTACACTTTCATCATCCATTCGAAAGTATCCGCCCGGCGTCCTTCCCTGATATCGTTCAGCCAGGTCTTCACGGTTCCGGAGATCTTGTAGGTCTCGGTGTTGAATTCCATGGCAAAGCCTTTATAGTTCAATTCCCGGATCGGGGCAATCACCGCCGCCGTACCGGTTCCGAAGATCTCGGAGACCTTTCCGGCCTTGTAGGCCTTCACCACCTCGTCGATGCTGATCTTCCTCTCCTCCACCTTCACTCCCATCTCACCCAACACCTTCATCACACTGTCCCTCGTCACCCCTTCCAGGATCGTTCCCTCCTCGAGCGAAGGCGTTACCGCCAGCCCATCGATTATGAAGAATACGTTCATCATTCCCACTTCCTGCAACCATTTGTGTTCAATGGAATCGGTCCAGAGTACCTGGTCGAAACCCGCTTCCTTTGCCATGGTAGAAGCCAGCATGCTTCCGCCATAATTGCCCGCATTCTTGGCAAAACCCACGCCTCCCGGCGCCGCCCTAGTGTATCTCTCTTCCACCACAATCTTCATCGGCGTTACAAAATAGGGCCCTGTCGGACTTAGTATGATCAGGAATTTATATGTATCCGAAGGCCTCACACCCAACATCTCGTCGGAGGCAAACATCACCGGCCGGATGTAGAGAGAATGATCCTTCTTCGCAGGGATCCAATTCTTGTCCAGGCCAATGAGCTGGCGCATGCCTTCGAGAAAGATCTCTTCCGGCACCTCGGGCATATTCATTCTAAGGGCCGACTTATTGAAGCGCTTGAAGTTATCCTGCGGACGGAATATATACGCATTGCCCTGATCGCCCTTATAGGCCTTGATCCCTTCAAAAATAGCCTGCCCGTAATGCAATGCGGCCAGTGAAGGCTCCAGCATCAGGGGCTGATACGGTCTGATAACAACATTCTTCCACTCCCCGTTCTCATAATCCGCTTCCAGCATGTGGTCGGTAAAGTATTTACCAAATGGAATGTTTTCCAGGTTTACGTCCTGCAACTTGCTTCTGTCTGTTTTGATGATCGAAATATCCATGGTCTCCGTCATATTTGAAGTATTTTTGCCTCGCAAAGAAACAAAAAAAAAGCTAACGGTCATTAGTAATATTGTCAAATTATGGGTTTAAATGATATACGGTTGCCCGGATCCGTGATCGCTCAACTCTACCGGAATACGCTGGTAGATACAGGTGTACCGGATAAAGCGAGGCCCATTTCCACCCCCCTGCTCCCGGAAACGGTATATCCGGAGCCGGAGGCCAATTCTCCGGCCTGGAAGTTCCTGGGTGAAAACAACCGCAATATCCTCGTGATCGTGAATTATCCCGGACTTCCCCATCTACCCGATGAAGAACTGGCCTTTCTCACCAAGATGCTGTCAGCCTGCCAGCTCAGCCTCGGCGATGTGGCCATCCTCAACACGAGCAACTATCCCAATTCCGGCTCAAAGGAATTGCAGCCCTTCTTCAAGAGTAAGATCGTCTTTCTCTTTGGGGTCTCACCCGCTGCCTTTGGCCTG
>DATHKS010000274.1:0-6909 GCA_035488975.1 Chitinophagaceae bacterium
CGGGATCGTTGTAATGGTCTGCTTACCCGCATTGATCAGGTCCGGGTCCTCTTCACCCTCGAATGGAAAGGGGCCCATGCCCAGCAACCCGTTCTCACTCTGCAACACCACGTTTATGCCTTCCGGGATATAGTTAGCCACCAGGGTCGGAATACCGATGCCGAGGTTCACATAGTACCCATCTTTCAGCTCTCTTGCTATCCTTTGCGCGATCTGCTCCTTTGTTAGTGCCATATCATGGATTGTTTGTCGACCCTGTTAATTTTTTTTCCTCACCGTCCTTTGCTCTATCCGTTTCTCGAACACCTCTCCCTGGAAAATGCGATGCACAAAAATTCCCGGGGTATGGATAGCATCAGGATCCAGGCTTCCCGCCGGCACTAATTCTTCCACCTCCGCAATGGTGATCTTTCCCGCCATCGCCATCGTCGGGTTGAAATTCCTGGCCGTTTCCTTATAGATCAGGTTGCCCTCCGTATCGCCCTTCCATGCCTTCACAATGGCGAAGTCGGCCTCGAAGGCATATTCCAGCAGGTATTCCTTTCCATTGAAGTTCCGGGTCTCCTTGCCTGCGGCCACCTCAGTCCCCACACCCGCAGGCGTAAAGATCGCCGGCATCCCATACCCCGCCGCCATGCAGCGCGTGGCAAGCGTGCCCTGCGGTATTAATTCTACCTCCAGTTCGCCGCTTAATAGTTGCCGCTCGAATTCTGCATTCTCCCCCACGTACGATGAGATCATTTTCCTCACCTGCTTATGTTTTAATAATAAGCCGATGCCGAAATCATCCACGCCGGCATTGTTAGAGATGCAGGTCAATTGTTTTGTACCCGCCTTGACAAGCGCCGCAATACAATTCTCGGGAATTCCGCAAAGGCCGAAGCCCCCAAGCATCAGCACATCCCCATCCTTAATGTCACTGACGGCTTCCGTTGCCGTACGCACAACTTTATTCATATGGATCATTGAAGAATAAAAGTAAGAAAGAGAGGCCAGTCGGGAGAATATAAGACTTCTTTTTACCGCTTCTTTGGTGTGATGGAGAGCTTAAGGGAGTCTGGCTTCAGGAAGGGATGGGGCCGCGCATGAATTGAATCCAGCTTTTTCCTGGCGCTATCGGGAGGAGTGGCTTTCTCCTGACCGGGAGGAACATTGTTGGTACGCTTGCTGATCGAATCCAGCACCTCCTTCATGAGATCGGGATGTTGCCGGTAGTAGCTATAGCTCTTATCGAATTGAGCTTTGGTTATATTATGAAGCTGGTACACCTTATCGTACCATCTTTTGGTCTCCACTGGTATATTGATAGAGGTATCCTTATACAGTACGAAATTATTCAGGAACTGCCCGGTTCGCATCATATCCCAGATCACATCCTCCATCTTATCCCTTGGAAATACTCCAGGCGGTAGTTTCTTTCTTGAGCAGGCCAGGACGACGAAACAGAGTAAGACCAGGAAAAAATATCTCATCTTAATTCTTTATAAGCAGCTGCGTTAGTCAGATCGAGTTTCGTAAGGATATTGACAACCCTCGATTTCATATCGGAATTCGAGTGACTGAAAACCTTCACCAGTTCACTGCTCTTTCCCTGGAAGAAAAATTGCATGATCATCGAATTGGGGTTGTCGGAGTTCAGCGTATTGAGAAAATTCAGGCAATTCACGATGCCCGTCCTACCCTCGTCCTCGTTCTCATAAAAAACATCCATGCCCGAACGATAGTAGGCATATAATGCGTCATTCACGAGGGCAAAGCGGTTATTATTCAGGTTCTCAGCCAGCCAGTAACGGTTTCGTTGTCCTTCGAAGGATTTCCATCCCGTCACGTCCCGGCTTTCCGGCGCATTGTTGACAATATTCCATGCCTTCTGAAAATAGGCATCACCCCCGCGAAGAGCGAAAGACCCATAGTCGAACCCCAGGATGATATTGACATAGTAAGCGAAAATGGCCGGCAGATTTGCCGCCACCGGATCATTTCCCTGCACTCTGTTCTCGTTGAATTCAACCGGCTGAAATTCCTGGTACCTGAAAACTACATCATCATCCATGAAGTTGATGATAGGAGAGTCATATGTTGTATTGAAGATCGGGCGTGCGGCCTGGATGGTCAATTTACCCTTATAGACATTGTTTCCCATGTCCTGCTCCAGGTTGAGCAGGAAGTTGCATTGGATCTTCTCGTTCGGCTTGAAATCGTCCTTCGTCCATTTCCGGTTATTGAGAAAGTTGGTAAGAGCCGTCTGCAGCGTCTGAAAAACATTTTTATTTGTCTGGGTGCTGATCTTACTGCTTATCAGAGTCAGCCGCGCCTGTATCTCCTGCGATTGTGCGCCGGTAAAGAACAGAATGAATGCAACCAGGCCCGAAATTTTTTTAAGCATAGTAAGAATTGATTATGAAGTCCACGATGTCCTTCGCTACGGCTTCCTTCTGTTTGGTTTCGAATTTTACTTCCTTGCCGCCGCGTTGAAAGATCGTGATCTTGTTAGTATCCAACCCGAATCCTGCCCCACTGTCATTGAGTGAATTCAGGACAATCATATCGGCATTCTTTTTCTCCAGCTTATCCAGCGCATAATTCTTTTCATCTGCCGTGTCGAGTGCAAACCCAACCAGTACCTGGTCCTTTCTCTTTTTCTCACCGAGGCTCTTCAAAATATCCTTTGTCTTCGTGAGCTGGATCCCGAATGTTTCCTCTTTCTTCTTTATTTTCTGCGTTGCCTTCTGTACGGGTGTATAATCGGCAACGGCTGCCGACATAATTGCAATATCCGTGTTATCGTAAATGGCCTGGCATGCATCGTACATTTCCTGGGCGGAGCTAACTCTCACTACTCTCATCTCCTTCTCCGGAATCTCCAATGTCGTTGGTCCCATGATCAGGGTGACCTCCGCTCCCTGCCGCTGCAGCTCCCTTGCAATCGCCAATCCCATCTTTCCCGAGGAATGATTTCCAATAAAACGAACCGGGTCGATCGCTTCGTATGTAGGGCCGGCTGTAACCAGGGCTTTCCTTCCCGACAACCGGCCTTTGGAGAAAAAATGATCCTTCAAGAATGTAAAGACGCTCTCGGGTTCCGCCATCCTGCCATCGCCAAACAAACCACTCGCCAGTTCACCGTTTTCAACCGGAATGACAGTGTTGCCAAAGGAAATAATACGGTCAAGGTTCTGCCGGGTAGTAGGATGATGCCACATATCTTCATCCATGGCAGGTGCTACCACCACGGGACAGGTTGCGGAGAGATAGGTAGCAAGGAGCAGGTTATCACATTGCCCATGCGCCATCTTGGAAAGGGTATTGCAACCCAGGGGTGCAATCACCATCACATCGGCCCAGCGTCCGAGCATCACATGGTTGGCCCAGCTTTGCTCGTCGAAGAGATCAATTAATACGGGATTCTTGCTGAGGGTGGAGAGTGTTAGTGAAGAAACAAAGTCTTTTGCTGCGGGAGTCATTATCACTTTTACCTCGGCGCCTGCCTTCACAAGCAACCGGACCAGGTAAATTGCCTTGTAGGCGGCAATGCTCCCTGTAATTCCAACAACGATCTTTTTTCCCTTCATCGGTCAAAAATACCATTTAGTTATAAAACGCAAAAGCGATCCCGACCAGGTCGGGATCGCAAAAGAATTATTGTGTTTTTACCGGTCAATCGTCTTAGTCGAACAGCTGGTCATCTCCCTTACGGAAATAGACCTTGTTTTCCATGAACTCCTGCGTGGCAAGCAAGGCAGGGTTCGGCATTCTCTCATAGGCGCGGGAAATCTCTATCTGCTCCTTGTTCTCATGGATCTCTTCCAGGCTGTCCGTATGACTGGCAAATTCATCCAGCTTGTTGTGAAGCTCTTCTTTCAAAGAGATGTTAATCTGGTTTGCCCTCTTAGCAACGATGGCAATTGATTCATACACATTGCCAGTCTTGTTTTTCAGCTCTTCCAGGCTTTTCGTCTCAACATTGTTGGGGATGCCGGCACTAAGCTGACGTCTTAACTTGCTCATGGTGTAGATTTTTAATATTTGTTTGAGATAAATTCAAATAGCTTTCTGCTTCTTTCCTGAATTTGCTTTCGGGAAAGCGATCGACAAATTCCCCGCACTCGTCTATTACCTGCTCGAATCTTTCCACCTTCTTATCCTCGACGCTCAGTTCCGCGAAGCGGTAGAAGGACTTTATGATCATGAGCTTATATTCGTCGGCCCTCACTGACTCCGGATAGGCATTCAACAGGCTGGTAAAGGCAACACCCGCTGCCCTGAACTGGCCCATGTTATAATAAAGCGTTGCACTCTTCTGATCCTTCGTCTCCAATTTCTGGCGGCAGATATCGATGATGGCTGCGGCATCCTTATTCCTTGTAGATCCCGGATGGGTATTGATGAATACCTGCATCATTCCAAGTGTCTTGATCGTGTTGGTCTGATCGAGTTCCGGCTTTGGCGACTGTTTAAAGTAGCTGTAGGCCCTCATATAATCGATCTCTTCATTTTTCGGTCTATTCGGAAAAATTTCGAGGAATGTCTTGAAAAGATTTTCGGCATTCGCAAAGTCTTCCAGGTTGTAGGCGCAATAGGCATACTTATAATAAATGTCCTGAAATTCCGCACGGGTCTTATAATAAGGCATTACGTCCTCGTACAGGACCTGGGCCTTGGTATATTTTTTCTGGACGAAATACTTCTCTGCTATACGAAGTTTGTACTCGGGGTCAGGGTTCTTAAGGATCTTATTAATTCCTTTCCCACAACTGCTTAAGAATATGACCGTCAATAATAATGGAATAAATCGCATAAAGGTGTGCAAAGTTAATGTATAAGGGCAAAACTTACACAAAAAAGATAGGACGCCAAACCCCTTCAGTTAAGGTTTTGATAAAGAGCCCCGAACGCCGCATTGGAGTCTTCCGGGGGGAAGCCTCTTCCGGGCTGCCGGTGTTGAATTTTCGGGTTGCCAACCCGGCATTCGGGTTGGCAACCCGACGGAAATGGAATAAAAAAAACCCTCCCGGTAAGGGGAGGGTCTATGCAAAAAGTCATTGAAATTCTTATTTCTTGCGCAGGTTCGGGTGAGGAGGAGCCACTGTATTTGGTCCATCTTCTCCTTCTGCAGCGCCGTGCATGTCGACTGTGTCGCCATCACCGCCTTCCTGGCCATAGTTGAAGATAAAGCGATCCGCACTGATACCTTCTTTTTCTACGAGGTAAGTGATCACCTTATTCACATGATCCCAGCTCAATTGCTGTTCTTTCTTGCTGGATGCGCCATAACCTACAACTACCACTTTACATTCTGGATTGTTGCGCAGCCTGGAAGCCACAGAAGCCAGAACAGCCTTGTCGTCATCGCTGAGGTTGTTCGATCCGGACTTGAAGGATATGCTAGGCAGAGGACCAAGCTTCTCAGCACAGTCATTACCTTTCTTCATCATACCCTCGAAGCAGGTAGAATCAGGGCAAGGACATTTACCAACACCATCAGCATCTACCGGCTGGCAGATAGTTGGAGTGATCATTTCCTTGTCTTTTGAATCAGGTACGCCATCACCATCAGTATCGCGGCTTACACCATGCGTGTCAACCGGAACACCAGCAGGAGTTTGTTCCTGGTCAAACTGATCGGTAACACCATCGCCATCGCTATCAGGCAGAACTGGTTTTGGCAACCTCATCAGGCGGGGGTTGCGGATTTCGCTATAGGCATAATCCAATGGATTCAGCCACCACAACGGCTCTACTGATTTAGCACCGATATTATAATTCAAACCGACAGAAGCGAAGTTGTAAGAATCGAAGTCGCTCGTGAGTACCGCATCACCGGTGGCATGCTCTTGCCATTCCTGGCCATCGAGCAGATCATCCTTGATGACAGTGAAGCGATCTTCAACTGCAATGTTGAAACGCTTGCTGAGCTTGAAAGCCATACCCAGACCAATGGTACCGGAAGGCTTGAAGGTATCCTTGAATAATTTGGGTCGACGGTCACCCTGGTTTTGTGCACGTGTTTCATACGTGTCATCCAGGATATCCTTTAAGGCCTTACGAGTGTCTTTCCGGTCTTTGTAAGATCCTTGTGGAAGACCGTTGAACTGTCCTGTGTAAGGCTGAAAATTTGCATCGAGCGCATTGATCCTGGCATCGTAAATAGTTCCGCCTACACCACCAAATGCATACAGTGTAACACCAGTCTTGGACTTGTGGAAACGAATATTGTTAAGCGTTACTACACCTTCAAGAGCAAGGTCCTGGACCTGCGTTCTGTAGTTGTAATACACCTTGTCATAGGCACCCGGTACACCGGTACGGCTACCAACGACTAAGCCATTTGAATTCCGAACTGGAGCGTTGTAACCAGCCCATGCGGTATTCTTCGCAAAATTCTCATTTTGGCGATAGTCCAGGCCCTTTCCAATGCCATACATATATTCCAGTCTCAGGGAAAACACATAACCAAATGCTTTCCTGATATGAAAGCCGGCTCCAATGGTTGGGAACACTGCTGGAACATCACCGCTAATGGTAAATGCACCGCCTTTTATACCAATTTCCCATTGGTTACGCGGTTTTGCAGGAAAATTATAGGTTCCGTTCAAAAATTCTGTATGCTGAGGCATACGTTTCGAAGGAACTACGGATGAATCTGAAACATCATAACTTCCTCCGGCTTTTACCTGGGAGAACGCATATGAAGCCAGCAGACAGAACGAAACTGCCAACAACAAGTACTTTTTGCTTACCATAACTGAGGATTAAGATTTGACGAAAACAATGTCCTAATAAAAAGCAAAAATATGACTTGGGGACTAATTACCAAATTTTTGTGAAAATTATTTCACCCTTTTCCTGTTATTTCTCAATTACTTAGTTAAAAAAAACGGGCATTTTACTCCACACTCCGTCATTTAC
>DATHKS010000275.1:0-7124 GCA_035488975.1 Chitinophagaceae bacterium
ATTCTGGGCATACCTCGCGGGCGGGGCGATGATGGCCGCGGGAATAAGCCTCATCACAGGCATACTCGCACGCACAGCGGCGCTGCTGTTGGGCATCATGCTGAGTATTTTCATTCTCCAGCTTCATACCGCCATACTCAGTTCGAGTACCGTCACTACTCAAAACTGGACGAGGGCGGTGCAGGATATCTCACTGGCGGGCGCGGCCTATATGCTGACGGGGAAGCCATGGCTTGTCAGGATCGGCCGGTTCCTGTTCGCCGGGGCCATCGTATTCCTCGGCATGCAGCATGCGATGCGCATCGATTTCGTTACGGCCCGTGTACCCGATTACTTTCCGGCGAGAATGATATGGGACTATTTCATCGGCGGCATCATGGTGGTGTCTGCGGCCTGTATTCTTCTAAATCTAAAGGCGAGATTCGCGGCGACCGTGCTGGCAGGGTTATTACTGTTGATCTTCGTGGCCGGGCAACTGCCTGGTTTGATCCGGGAACCGCATAATCCATTGCGTTGGACAACGGGGATGCTGGAGCTGGCGATTGCAGCGGGTGCAGTGGTGCTGGTTGCGGTGATGGGGAATAGGAAGAGTTAGGATTTGGGGTGTTTTTTTGAACCACGAAGAAATACAATTAGCCAATTTGATAATTTGGCAATGTGCCAATTGTGCGTGCTATGAGTAGGTCTTGTGTACTTTGTGCATCCCTTGTGTTCTTCGTGGTTAAACCTTAACTATCGATCCACGAACAAATCCTAAATCCAACAACAACATACAACTTTCACTTCCCCGGTATATAAGGTCCGCCCGGAACACCCCATCCCCATTTCGGCATGGGCTCCGCAGGCGCCATCGTCATATCATCCGTATTTGAATTCATCACGGCCAGGCGCGTACCCCATTCGATATAGGCTACAAAGGCCGATCTGAACTCCGGATCGGAAGGAAGATCGAGTTCATCCGCCGTCTCAAGCAGGAGTGCTACCCACCGTTGACGGTGCTTTTCGGTCAGGTGCTTCGACAGGTGTTTCTGTATCATAATAAAATGACTGCCGCCATCCTCACTTGTATAGAGGGCTGGGCCGCCAAAGACCTCGGCAATGAAATGCGCCACGTGGAGCTGGTGGGCAGCTGACATATGTTTGAATACGGGCTCCAATAGCTCGTCCTTCAAGACCTTTTCATAAAACTTATTCATCAACGTTTCGAAGGTCTGCATGCCGCCGGCCCAATCGTAAAGTGTAGGCATATAATTAGTCGATTTGATAATTTGGCAATGTCTGCCAATGGTGCGTGATATGAGAAGCTTAATTTTCTTTTTAGTGTAATGTCTTTTTACGCCGTTGTTGGTGTTCAAATACCAGCATCTACGAATGAATTCGGCACACCAACAACTCGAATAAGGAAAGTTCCTTTTTTTTTGATTAATTGTGGCGTCTTTTATCAGGTTGTTGGTGTGCTGAACTTATTAGAAAAGCACGCGATTTGAACACCAACAACGGCGTAAGAAATCAAGAACGTCGTATGGCACGCACCATTGGCACATTTACTAATTGGCAAATTATCAAATTATCAAATTGACTAATTGCGCTTGGACATTTCCCTGATCAACCCCTCATGCTCTTTGTAGGTCGTAGCCAACTCATCTGCCTTCGCCAATTCGAAGTCTTCGAAATCGAAGCCGGGTGAGACCGTACAGCCGACCAATGAATAGTCTCCATCATTCAGCACCCTCGAGGCGAACCAGCTTCCTGCATGGATCACACAGAAGAGCGAATGTCCTTTTCGCGGATCATTGCCCAACAGATGCTCCGTTAAATGCCCATCGGGATCTATTTCATAAACAATAAGCGGATCCCCGCTGTAGAAATGCCAGAGCTCATCGGACCTGATCCGGTGAAAGGCGGAGAACTGATCCCTTTGCAGGAGAAAATAAATATGAGTGCAGGCATTACGAGGACCATTGAATCCGCCCGCCAGATCACCAAGGGTCAATGACGACCTGTAGGTCTCGGCAAAGCTTCCGCCTTCAATATGATATTCGAGATGAAGATGATCGATCCAGAATTGGGCTGGGAGTGGGGTCATCAGTTTTGATCTCAATATACGCAAGCTGTCGTTGGTCTTCAAGTTTCAGGCGCCATACGCCGTTGTTGGTGTTCAAACTTCAAACCCCTCAAATAAGTTCGGTACACCAACAACTCGAATAAGGAAACTTCTTTCTTAATTGTAACGTCTTTAAACAGGTTGTTGGTGTACTGAACTTAATGGAAGAGTCGCTTGATTGGAACACCAACAACGGCGTAACGACTCGAATAGAATCGATTTCCTTCTTTTAATTTAATTGCAGTGTTCTTTACCAGGTTGTTGGTGTACTGAACTTAATGGAAGAGCATGCGATTTGAACACCTACAACGGCGTACGCGGTGATCAATTTTGATGCTCAATGTACACTCTTCTGCCGGTCATAGCAGTGAGTGAATCGAGTACCCGCGTCGAGTCGGCCGCAATGGCCGGGAGCAGGAGGAACAGCTTGTACTGCACGGAGTCTATCGTCTCCAATTTCACATCCCATTGGTTCGTTTTGAGCTGCTTATAGCGCTTAAATGCTCTTTTACTTTGGCTCACCTCCAGCACGTATTTATAGTTGGAATGATCCATTTGCGCCACTTGTTTCGGGGCGATTGTATCGTCGACGACTAGTGCTGTTGTATCGGTCACCGGAACCGCCTCGGCCTTGTCCGATGTTGTATCATCCGTCTTGCCCGAAGCATTCTTCGAGATGGCATATCCTCCCCATATCGCAAGCGCGAGACCGCAGAGGATCAGTAGTGCGACCACCGGCCGCTGCCATCCCATCTTCGTCTTGGGTGTTGAGAGGAACGAATCTTCTCTCGCCTTCGCAGTTTCCTTATGAGCGTAGCTCCTCGTTCTTTCTGATGTGGTAGCGAGGGGCACGAAACCGTATTCGCCGGCCTTTAATTTCACCAATGTACCGATGCCTTCGAATGTGAATGGCTTCCCGATATTGAGGAATTGCTGGGCCAGTTCGAGATGAGAGTCCAGGTCAGACGAGGCCAATGCCTTCATCTTACCACTCTCCGCAGAGATATAGGCGATGAGATCAGGTGATTCTTTGATGGAAGATTTGCTTTCGAAAGTGATCCCTTCGGGGATGGAACTCCGCTGCTTGCTGTTTTCCGCGGAAGCCGTTAAGGTAGGGTCCAAGATAAAGCTGCCAAGGCCCGGCAGGTCGAGACGGTGTTTTGCATAAAGATACTGGGTAAGTAAGGTTGTTATTTTCACAGCCTTTTTGGATTTGTTACCGCAATATATATAATTCAATCGTCTGTTGCAAGTCTCTGATGCTTATATGTTTTAATTTCGCGGGTAATATGCTTACCGAAGAAGAGGAAAAGTTCATGATTTATTGGGAGGCCAACCGCCTCCGCCGCAAGAAGGTGTTCAAGCAACTGGCTGTCGGCCTTCCGCTGGGCGTAATCCTTGTAGTGGCCATTTTCGTCAATTTCTTTTCCGGCTGGTACAAAAGAGCGGATATGATGCTCCATTCGCAGGGCTCAATGATCCTTGTACTCGTGGTGGCGGCCATACTCATCGTAATTTTCGTCACCGTATTTTCCGTAAGACATAAATGGGAAATGTATGAGCAGCGCTACCTCGAACTGCAGGCGAAGCGGAATCAACCCTAATTTTCGTATCCTTGCAGCAAACGAAGATGAATGGTTGTCTTTGACCTACGTATAACCTGAAAAACAATCCGAATTGAAAAAACTAGTTCCTGTCCTGAGTCTGTGCGCGTTTTTATTCCTGTACCCCGGTTGTGGCAAAAAAGATGAAGGCTGTAAAACAAGACCAGCTTCCAGCGAGGCTGGCGCGATCCAGAACTATGCCACGGCCAAAAACCTTACCCTAACGGCTCATCCCAGCGGGCTCTATTACCAGGTACTCGATCCGGGAACCGGTGTTACGCCAACGCTCGATTCGAAGATCTATATCCGGTACACCGGGAAGCTCCTTGATGCGAACAACACCGTGTTCGATCAAAAGTCGAACTCGGCCGAGACGGGTTGGATCCTGAACTCGTTGATAGATGGATGGCAAGTCGGTATTCCGCTTATCAAGAAAGGCGGCCATATCATTCTCCTTGTCCCTTCTTCCATGGGTTATAAATGTGAAGACTATTATTCCATCCCGGGAAATTCAGTGCTCTTCTTCGATATCGAACTTGTAGACGTAAAATAGCCAACCAATACTAACTGCAGCCCTGTCCAGAAATGAGGCAGGGCTTTTCTTTTTAATTGTAGTTTTGCCTTTCAATCTATCCCGCTTGTCTTACGAACCCATCTCTGTCTTCGATATTTTTAAAATTGGTGTCGGCCCTTCCAGTTCCCATACTCTCGGTCCATGGCGTGCCGCACAGCGTTTCCTCCAAACCCTCCAGTCCCGGAATTTGCTCTTCGAGGTGAAGGACGTGAAGGTCTTATTGTACGGTTCGCTCGCAAAGACCGGCATTGGCCACGGCACCGATATCGCCGTGCAATTGGGATTAAGCGGCGATGATCCCGTTACCATCGATATCACGCACATACAACCCAAGATAAATGATATTGCCGCCATGAACCGGCTCGTTCTCTCCGGGCTGCACGAGATCGAATTCGACCCGCGCGAGGATATCGAGTTCCTGGTGAGTGAGAAACTACCCTTTCATCCGAATGCATTGAGTTTTTTAGCGACGCTGAAGAATGACGAGGCCATTGCCGAGACCTACTATTCCATCGGCGGCGGCTTCGTGGTGAAGGAGGGCGAGTCGGTGACCGGCAGGGTGCAGGCACAGTTACCATTTCCCGTCAATACTTCGGACGACTTGTTGCATTGGTGTATAAAGACCGGCCTTTCCATTCACGAGATAGTGCTTGAGAATGAGAATACCTGGCGTCCCGAACAGCAGACCCGCGATGGGCTTCTCGATATCTGGCGGGTAATGAAGGAATGCATGTACAATGGCTGTCATGCAGAGGGCACTTTGCCCGGCGGATTGAATGTGCGCCGGCGTGCGGCAGGTTTGAATAAGAAATTACTTCACGGTATCACCTATTCGGATTCCTCCACCTGGGTGGATGCGATAAAAGGAGGAGGCAATGGCTTTAATTATATACTGGATTGGGTAAGTTGTTTCGCCCTGGCGGTAAATGAACAAAACGCATCCTTTGGCAGGGTAGTGACGGCTCCTACAAATGGCGCGGCGGGAGTAATACCGGCGGTGCTTCAGTATTTCCTGCTTTTCGGAGAGGGTAGTGGCAGTGAGGAAGACAGGATCATACGGTTCCTGTTAACATCCGCAGAGATGGGCAGCATCTTCAAGAAGGGAGCCACCATATCGGCGGCAATGGGCGGATGCCAGGCCGAGATCGGTGTATCCTCTGCGATGGCCGCTGCGGCATTGACAGAAGGAATGGGCGGAAGCCAGCGCCAGGCGATGATGGCTGCAGAGATCGCGATGGAGCATCATCTCGGTATGACCTGCGATCCCATTGGCGGGCTGGTACAGGTGCCCTGCATAGAGAGAAACACCATGGGCGCCATCAAGGCGATCACGGCTTCACAATTGGCCATGCAAAGCACCCCCGATTTCGCCAAGGTATCACTCGATGCGGTAATAAAGACCATGTGGGACACGGCGCAGGACATGAGTCAGAAATACAAGGAGACTGCGGATGGGGGATTGGCGATTAATGTGCCGTTGAGTCTACCGGAATGCTGAGAGAAATTCAAAATTCAAAAGTAAAAATTCAAAAAGGGTCTCCGACTGGAGGAAAGTCCTTGTGTGCCTGGTGAAGGCTTTGTGTTCCTTGTGGTTACCACCTCCTGCAAGTTTATTTTTTACCCCCGAAATTTCGCAGTAAATTTCATTAGCCAAACGAAGTCATATGAAAAAGATATCTGCCATCCTTACCCGGAAGGGTACCGATGCTATAAGTGTAACTCCCGGAACTACCGTTCTTGATGCTTTGAAGATCATGGCCGAAAAGAATATCGGGTCGGTGGTCGTTTCGGAGAATGGAAACTATCTTGGCCTCATTACAGAGCGCGACTACTCGAGAAAGGTAATCCTCAAGGGCAAGCATTCGAGTGATACGCCTGTTTCAGAGATCATGTCTTCCGATCTGCCTCCTATTTCTCCCAACGATACGATCGACCAGTGCATGTCGTTAATGACTACCCAGAACATACGCTACTTGCCCGTGTTCGAAAATAACAGGCTCGCTGGCATTATCTCCATGAGTGATGTGGTCAAGGAAACGATCATCGCACAGCGGGAAACGATCAGCCATTTGGAGAATTATATACAGGGACAGGGATAGACCTGGATTAGATATGGATTAAGGGATTTGGGAATGAGTTTAACAGAAGAGCACTTATAGTATCAATATTAACCACTCCACGGGAGTCCTTTGGACAAAGAACGCAAAGGTTTCACAAAGTACACAAGGATATCCCTTCAGTCGGAGACCCTTTTTGAATTTTTAATTAACTTCCTCGGAGTAGTCCCTTATCACATTGTACAGAGTCCCTCTTTCAACCGGTTTCCTCCTTGCCTGCCTGATCAGTGTCACCAGTTGTTCGGTATTCATGGAGGGTGTTTGTTCTTCGGATCCTGCCATGGAATAGATCTTCGTCGTGTCGTCGATGGTGCCATCGATATCGTTGACGCCGAAGGAAAGGCTAAGCTGCGCATTCTGCCGGCCCAGCATCGGCCAATAGGCTTTGATGTGAGGGAAATTATCGAGATAGATCCGTGCAACGGCATAGGTCTTCATGTCTTCCACGAGCGTGGACTCGGCCACATGACTCATATCGTTTTCCTTGTTGCGGAATTTTAATGGAATGAATGTATTGAACCCACCGGTCTTATCCTGCAGCTCCCTCAGCCTTCGCATATGATCGATGCGGTGAGCATACGACTCGATATGTCCATAGAGCATTGTTGCATTGGTATGCATATTATTGAGGTGTGCGGTCTCGTGAATATTCAACCAGCCATCTGCATCCACCTTATCCGCGCAGATTTGCACGCGGATATCGGGATGGAATATCTCGGCGCCGC
>DATHKS010000276.1:0-4222 GCA_035488975.1 Chitinophagaceae bacterium
GGGAGATGATAGGACATCGAGCCGGCGAGGGCCTCCAGCTTCTTCCTTGCCACATCATCATTGCCATCGAAGTACACCGGTATATCCGGCAATTTGATCATGTTCTTCCGCAGGCTTTGCAATGGATAGAATACTCCGTAGTGATCGGATACGCGTTGAAGCACTTCCTTTGGAACGGAGGCTGCCGTATGTGCCACCACTTTTCCGGGGAGGCGCAGATTGTCGACGATGGATGCGATAGCGTTGTCGGAGACGGCGATGAGATAGACATCGGTATTCTTATTCAGTACGGTCATATAGGTAGCGGATTCCGTATCCCACTCATAAGCCAGTGCACTCGCCGCCTCGGCATTCCTTCCCAGCACCTGGACGATCTGGTGTCCCGCGGAAATGAATTTCCTGCCGAGTACCGTTGCCACATTTCCCGAACCGATTATTACTATATCCATAATTATCTTTACAGTATGAAGGTAGCACAACGGCTGGCAATCGGTTATATAAGGACAAAATTTAAATTATTGGCTGCCGTGTCGAAAAGCAAGGCTGCCCGCGAAGCCTTCGAACTCTTCTGTACACCGCAGTTCCGCAATATCAACAAACCAGATCGCATTTTCGCTACTGCCGAACAGCTCGAATTCCGTTTCCGCGACTACCGGATCGCCGGTTACCGTTGGAACAAGGGTGGAGACCGAAAAGTGCTGATCGTGCATGGCTATGAGTCGTCGGCCTCCAACTTCGGAACGCTCGTTGGCTCGCTTATTTCGAAGGGTTACGAGGTGTTGGCCTTCGATGCGCCGGCACATGGCAGAAGCTCGGGGAAGTCGATCAATGCCCTTGTGTACCGCGACCTGATCAAGCACATCCATATGGAGTTTGGACCGGTGAAATCCTATATCGCGCATTCGTTCGGTGGCCTGGCGGTAGCGCTGGCGCTGGCGGAGACACCGCATGATGAAAGCTACCGGGTTGCACTGATCGCGCCGGCAGCGGAGACGAAGACGGCGCTCGATCATTTCTTTCATCTTATCCGCCTGGATGATGCCGCCGTAAGAAAAGAATTTGAAAAGATAATCGTCGAGATCAGCGGACACGGCACCGATTGGTTCTCGATCGACCGGACCCTGCAATCAATCGAAGCAAGGGTGCTATGGATACAGGATGAGGACGACAATGTAACACCTGTTAGGGATGCATGGAAGGTGAATAAAAAAAACTATTCGAATATTAAATTCGTATTTACCAGTGGACTTGGACACCGTCGGATCTATCGCGATCCGGAAGTTGGCAAGACTATTGTTGGGTTCATCTGATCCAACCGGGTAATATGCGGGAAACAATTATTAAAAAAGCTAGCTCCTCAGTTGTTGCAATCCTTAGTTTGCTTCTTCTGCTTATATTCATAGCCGCAATGAAAAGACCTGAACTAACCGGAACCTCGTCCAGTCGCGGCTATACCTACCTCGCGCTGGGAGATAGTTACACCATAGGAGAACTGGTTAAACCGGAAGACAATTTTCCCAACCAGGTAGTGCGCCTGCTTCATGAAAAGGGGATCGAAGTGAATCCGCCGAGAATTGTAGCCAAAACAGGCTGGACGACCGATGAACTCCAGGCGGCGATGGAAAACGCCAGCCTAAAGAAGAGTTATGATTTCGTTACCTTATTAATAGGGGTGAATAACCAGTACCGCGGCCTTAAAGTTGTGGATTATATTCCTCAGTTCGAGTCGCTGCTGAAACAGGCGATCAGCTATGCTGGAAACGATACGGCGCATGTGGCAGTACTCTCTATCCCCGACTGGGGCGCAACACCTTTCGCGTATGGAAGGGACCGTAAGCTGATAGCCTCGGAGATTGAAGAATACAATGCAGCGGCAAAACTCGTTGCCGAAAAATATCATATTTACTTCGTTGATATCACCACTAATTCCAAGCAGGCTTTGGAAGACCACAGCCTCGTAACTTCAGATGGATTGCATCCTTCCCCGAAGGAATATAGCCGTTGGGCAGAACAGGCCGTGGCCTATTTTCAAAAACATTTATAACGTATTTTCCGCCGCCTTCCCGGCGTCATCCTCACAGGGAAAGCTCCCGTTATTCAAAGACTAAAAGGGATTGATAAATCGCACCGGAACATGGTTTCGGTGAAAATTTATTATTCTTGTTCTAACTTGCAGCCGCCGCGAAGCGGTTTGACTTATATAATATTGTGTGATTATGGCGAAAAACCTTTTGATAGTTGAGAGCCCGGCGAAAGCAAAAACGATAGAGAAGATTCTTGGATCGGATTTCCAGGTTAAAAGCTGCTATGGCCATATTCGTGACCTTGAAAAGGCGGGTATGGGCATCGATGTCGAGAAGAATTTCGAACCCCGATACATCGTTCCCGAGGATAAGGAAAGGGTGGTGAAGGAACTGAAAGCATTGGCCATTAAATCGAAGGAAGTATGGCTGGCAACGGATGAGGACCGTGAAGGGGAAGCCATCAGTTGGCATCTTTGCGAAGTGTTGGGGTTGGACCCCAAGACCACCAAGCGGATCGTTTTCCATGAAATTACAAAGCCCGCAATAAAGGCGGCGGTCGAAAATCCGCGCCTGCTCGATATGAACCTCGTGATGGCACAGCAGGCCCGTCGGATCCTCGACCGCATTGTCGGCTTCGAATTAAGTCCCGTGCTCTGGCGGAAGATGAGCATGCGCAATAACCTCAGCGCAGGCCGGGTACAAAGTGTAGCCGTACGACTGATTGCCGAGCGGGAACGAGAGATCAATGCATTTATCCCAACCAGCACATTTAAAGTGGAGGCGCTGTTCACCGCGAAGGATGTGTCGGAAAAACCTGTCACCTTTTCCGCGGAAGCAAAGAAACAATCAACCGCGGGAGATGCCGAGAGCTTTCTTCAATCCTGCATCGGCGCTTCTTATAAGGTAACGGACATCCAGGTGAAGCCGGGAAAACGTTCTCCCGCTCCTCCCTTTACTACCTCCACACTGCAACAGGAAGCATCCCGGAAACTTGGATATGGAGTATCCCGCACCATGCTCATTGCACAGAAACTATACGAGAATGGTTATATCAGTTACATGAGAACCGATAGCGTGAGCTTGAGCAATACCGCGCTCTCCGATATCACGAACACGGTGAAAGGAATGTATGGAGAAAAATACCACCAGTTCCGTAAGTTCAAGAACAAGAACGAAAATGCACAGGAGGCGCACGAAGCCATCAGGCCTACCTATATGAACAACCTCACCGTGGAGGAGCCGGACTGGAAGAGACTGTATGAGCTTATCTGGAAACGCACCATGGCGAGCCAGATGTCGGATGCAGAACTGGAGAAGACGATAGCGAAGATATCCATCTCTACAAATAAGGAAGAATTGACCGCTACCGGCGAGGTGTTGAAATTCGACGGCTTCTTAAAGGTCTATCGTGAAGACCGCGACGATGACGAGGCCACGGATGAAGACGCACAACAGGAAGGAATGTTGCCTCCATTATCGGTTGGTCAGACGCTTCCGCTGAACGAGATGCGGGCCACAGAGAGATTCAGCCGGCCCCTGCCCCGCTATACGGAGGCATCGCTGGTCAAGAAACTCGAGGAACTCGGCATCGGCCGGCCATCGACGTATGCGCCAACGATCTCTACCATATTAAAGAGAGGATACGTGGAGAAGAGGGACAAGGACGGCATCCGCCGCGATTTCCGCGTATTCCTGCTGAAGAAGGACGTGCTGAAAAAGGAAATGGACCAGGAGACAACGGGCGCGGAAAAATCGAAGCTCTTCCCTTCCGATCTCGGGCTCGTGGTCACAGACTTCCTGAAGCAATACTTCGACGACATCATGGACTATAGCTTCACGGCAAGAATAGAGGAAGAGTTCGATGAGGTGGCGGAGGGAAAGATCAAGTGGAACAAGATGATCCACGAATTCTACCTGCCATTCAAAAAGGATGTAAACAATACAATCGAGAATGCTGAACGGATAAAGGGAGAAAGGGAGTTGGGCACCGATCCCGGCAGTGGCAAACCCGTGGTGGCCCGGATGGGACGCTATGGCGCCATGGTACAGATAGGCAGCGTGGAGGATGAAGACAAACCACGGTTTGCAAAGATACCGACGGGCCAAAGCATCGAAACGATCACGTATGATGAAGCCATGGACCTATTCAAGTTGCAGGCGACTTTCGGGCAGTTTGAAGACAAAGATATCTCGGTGAA
>DATHKS010000277.1:0-3219 GCA_035488975.1 Chitinophagaceae bacterium
TAATTGGAGCAGGACTCTATGTTGACAATGAAGTTGGCGCATGTACCGCCACTGGCCAGGGGGAAGACGTAATACGCGTGGCCGGTTCGCACAGCGTGGTGGAAGCCATGCGCCAGGGATTATCTCCCGAGGCCGCGTGCAGGAAGATCGTAGAACGCATCATGAAGATAAAAGGAGACAAGGCGAAGGATATACAGGTAGCCTTCATTGCCATCAACAAGAAGGGACAAGTGGGCGCGTTCGCCATTCACAAGGGATTCAGCTATGCGGTGAAATCGAATGATACGGAGAGGTTGGTACCGTCGAAGTACATAATGGAGTGAGATCAATTTGATAATTTGGCAATTTGATAATTTGATAATGTAGCGTGCTCCGATAAGAATAGACACTCATGATAAGGATCATTGACAAATTACCAAATTGCCAAATTATCAAATTCCAAAAAGTATTTAATGTCTGACAAAAACTTCATAATCGAGATCGCCACCACAGATTTCATCACCACCCAGGCCGCGGTAGCGGGCGGTGCTGACAGGATCGAGTTATGTGCGGGTCTATCGGAAGGAGGCATCACTCCTTCGCCCGGCCATATCCGCAATTGCAGGGAAAGTTTCAATACTTCCATCTATACTATCATTCGCCCGAGGGGAGGGGACTTCCTGTACTCCGGAGAGGAATTCGATATCATGCTCCAGGATGTGATCTTCTGCAAGCAGGTAGGATGTGATGGTATCGTGACGGGCCTTCTCCACAAAGACGGATCGATCGATGTATCCCGCACGGCTGCATTGGTTGACGCCGCCTATCCATTAGGTGTGACCTTCCATCGCGCGTTCGACCGCTGCGCCGATCCGTTTCGCGCCATGGAAGAATTGATCGATATCGGTTGTGAACGAATATTGACATCGGGTCTGCAGACGGTCGCCATGGAAGGTGCTGCGCTGATTGCGAAGCTCAATGATTCCGCGGCGAACCGCATTATCATCATGCCGGGAAGCGGCGTGCGGAAAGAAAATATCGGGGAGCTTGCTGCGCTGACCGGTTGCGTCGAGTTCCATTCCTCCCTTCGCAGGAGCGCAGCAAGCGAAATGAATTTCATACAGCCTCCGTTTGCCGGCGCCGATTACCTGAATCCATCGATCGATCCTGAAGAAGTGAGAAAGCTGAGATCGGCGTTGAGTTAGCAGCGGTTTGGAATAGGGAATTAGGCTTTAATAGAAGTGAACTATTGGCCTATGGAAGCTTGATTAGATATAAACTCAATACTCAATATTTAATGCTCAATGCTCAAGTTTCTCGACAGAACGCATTGTCCCTAATCCACTGTAGAAGATAAAAAAACCTTTCGATGAGAACGATCATCCTGCTATTCTGTTCCAATATATTCATGACGTTTGCCTGGTACTACCACCTGAAGCATGAGGGTTGGCCGTTGTGGAAGGCGATTCTTATCAGCTGGCTGATTGCCCTGGTAGAATATTGCATGGCCGTTCCCGCAAACCGACTGGGACATGCTGGCGGGCTCAACCTGTTTCAACTGAAGATGATGCAGGAGGTGATCACCCTGCTTGTATTCAGTGTCTTTGCAGTGTTTGTGATGAATGAGTCGTTTCACTGGAGATACCTGCTAAGTTTCGGCTTCCTTCTCTGCGCGGTATATTTCATGTTCACGAAGAGATTTGGCTAATACTTACGGTATCAGTCAACCATCATCTTATCACTCCTCGAGGCCTTTTGTTTCTGACGGCGGATGAGATCCGCTTTTACTTTATGTACTACGCCACTCCCGATAAACAGAAGGCCGGCATTAATAGCGATCGATGCGATCACTGCCCAGAAGATCCAATCCTCGTGATTCGTTTTAGTGAAGCTTGCATACACAATTGAAAAGATTCCACCGGTGGTAAACAGCAGCCCAATTAGAATATTAAGAATGAATTTTCTCAGATGTTTATTATTCATCTCCATTAGTTTCGTTTGCAGTTATCCGGTAAAAATAGGGAAAATGACAATCTTCTAATAGCACATAATTGGGCTAACATATTTAGCAGTTTTTTTTGAATTGGGCGTTGTATCTTGTAACTATGAAGAAACTCTTAGTTGCAACGATCGCTCTTTTTGCAGGTCTTTTTTTATATGCACAGCAGGCCCCGGAAGGATTGTTTCTCAACTCGAGAGCCCCGGACTTCAAGGCCAAGGATCAGAATGGAAAGGAGGTCCGGCTAAAGGATCTGCTCAAGAAAGGGAAGGTGGTGTTGGTATTTTATCGGGGGGAATGGTGCCCGTATTGCAACAAACAGCTTCAGAAGCTGGAAGATTCCCTTCAATTGATAAAAGACAAGGGCGCCACGCTGATAGCTGTTTCACCCGAACTCCCGGAGAATGTGGCGAAGACCGTTGAGAAGACGAAAGCGGAATATTCCGTGATCTATGATGAGGGCTTGAAGATCATGAAAGCGTACGATGTGGAATATGAGGTCCCGGAAAACGTACTCACCCGCTACAGGAATTCAGGGATAAAGATCGATGAGCTCAATGGCAAGAACGGTAATTTCCTGCCCATTCCGGCCACCTATATAATCGATAAGGAAGCCAACATCACGTACAGGTTCTTCAACCAGGATTATAAGAAAAGACCTTCAGTGAAAGAGATACTCGACCATCTCTGAGTGGCCTCTTATTTATCGGTCCATTTTATGCGGCCTATCTTACCGTTACTTCCCACGAGAAAGATCGACGATCCGATCCGGGCTATGCGGCAGGCATTAAAGCCTTCCTTACTGATCCAGGTCCAGGTCTTTCCCCCGTCTCCTGAATGATCCACGCCGTTTATTCCGCAGGCGAGCAGGTCCTTCTTCGACAGATATTCCACGCAACTCCTATAGCCATGCGGCGGCACTTTCGGAGCATGCCAGGTCTTGCCGCCATTCACCGTATAAACACAGTTTCCGGTCGTCAATGAATCGGCCGCAAAATCGCCGCCTACTACCACCATGCGCTCACCCGGCTTATCGGGTATTCCATTATCATAGATATCAACTGAGTTGGCTCCCGTACTTTCCTTTCCCTGCATTACCGCAAGATCGGAGGGTGTATTGTTGCGGAACAGGCGCGACCTGCGGCCGCCGCTGGCTATGAAATAGTCCCCGTTGGCGAACACACGCACATTGGTTCCGCTGGAGGCGAAGAAGGCCTCCCCGCTATCGGGAACCACTGTAT
>DATHKS010000278.1:0-3333 GCA_035488975.1 Chitinophagaceae bacterium
GAGGAAGCCACAACGGAAACCGAATCCAAGCGCCTGCGAGGTCTCCAGTTCATAAGTAAGTGATGCATCGTTCAACTGCAGCTTGTCCATACAATCCCGCAATTCTTCGAATTCATCCGTATTCACCGGGAAGATGCCCGCGAATACCATCGGCTTCACTTCCTGGAATCCCTTTATGATCTCCTGCGTTGGGTTCAGTGTGGTAGTGATAGTATCACCCACCTTCACCTCCTTCGCATTCTTTATTCCCGTAATGAGATAACCAACATCCCCACACTTCACTTCCTTCTTCTCGGTCATTTTCAATTTCAATATCCCCACTTCATCCGCCTCGTATTCCTGGTTCGTCGATACGAATTTCACCTTGTCGCCCTTCCTTATTGCGCCATTTACTATCCGGAAATAAACTATAATCCCCCTGAATGGATTGAATACGCTATCGAATATCAACGCCTGCAGGGGAGCATCCGGTTTGCCCTTAGGAGCAGGTATCCTCTTCACGATAGCATCCAGTATGCCCTCGACGCCTACGCCCGTCCGCCCGCTCGCCAGCAAAATGTCTTCCGCCTTGCAGCCAATCAATTCAACGATCTGGTCCTTCACCTCCTCGATCATTGCACCATCCATATCGATCTTATTGATAACCGGTATGATCTCGAGGTCGTTGTCGATAGCAAGGTAAAGATTGGAAATGGTCTGCGCCTGGATGCCCTGTGTTGCATCGACAAGCAATAGACAGCCCTCACAGGCAGCCAACGCCCGGCTCACCTCATAGCTGAAATCGACGTGCCCAGGGGTGTCGATCAGGTTCAAAATATAGGGGTGTCCGTCGGTATGTTTGTAGTTGATCTGGATAGCGTGACTCTTAATCGTGATCCCTTTCTCACGCTCCAGGTCCATATCGTCCAGTACCTGGTCCATCATATCCCGGTCACTGATCGTGCCGGTGCTTTGTAAAAGCCTGTCTGCCAGGGTGGATTTGCCATGATCGATATGGGCAATGATGCAAAAATTACGAATGTTCTTCATGTACGATGGCCTCGTTTTTCGAGGGGGCGAAGGTACAGCTTTTAAGCGAGAGATGGGAGGGAGCGGACGGGGATTAGGAAGTGGTTGCTGAGACTGGAAATCGGGGAAATAATATTCAATATTCAATACGTAATATTCAATGTTCAAGTGGGCCCTACTATTGTAGTAGGTTCACTAAGAGATTGGGAATTAGGAATTCGGAATTGCGCTCAATAGAAGTCAACTATTGGGCTGTCAACCTTTTCGAATGAGGTTTTTGAATTTTGACTTTTTACTTTTGAATTTTTTACCCGGATTTTGAAATCCTCCGTTATTTTAGCATCATGAGCAGCACGGGCATCATCACTCTTGCCATTATCATCGCCAATGTCCTGGTTTCCTACCAGGGATTGAATAATCATTCTTTCTTTGCACGCTACTCCTTCGAAGTGGAGCGGGTGCTCGTTCACAAAGAATACAAACGAATCATTACCGGCGGCTTCCTTCATGTCAACTGGATGCACCTGATCTTTAACATGCTCTCTCTTTATTTCTTCAGCGGGAGTGTCGAACTCATCCTCGGTCCTATCTATTATCTTCTCATTTACTTCGCAAGCCTCATCGGTGGCAATCTCTTCTCGCTGTTCCTTCACCGGCATGAAGGAAGTTATAGCTCGGTCGGCGCCTCGGGTGCAGTAACGGGCATCATGTTCGCCGCCATCGCCATATTTCCCGGAATGAGCATCGGCTTCTTCCTTATCCCCATCGCTATTCCAGGATGGATCTACGGGCTGGTATATGTGCTCTACTCGATCTATGGCATCCGATCGCGCCGCGACAATATCGGGCATGACGCTCATCTCGGCGGAGGACTCATCGGCTTACTCATCGCCATCCTGTTGGTTCCTTCGTCTCTCGTGACAAATTATTTTCCCATACTGGCCATTGCCGTTCCGTCATTGATCTTCATTTTTATCATCGTCCGCCGGCCACAATTCCTCCTGATACAAAACCAGTTTTACAAAACGCAATACAAGTATTCCATCGATCAGCGCTACAATCTCAGCAAACTCGAGAAGCAGAAAGAGGTCGACCGGATCCTCGAAAAGATCCATAGGAAAGGAATGGCGAGTCTTTCAAAGAAGGAAAAGGAAACGTTGGAGGAATATTCGAAGAAGACGTGAGACGAAGTCAAAATTCAAAAGTAAAAAGTAAAAAGGGCGTGATAGGGGAAGTTGTCTATTGGGAGGGAGAGTACTGATTTGAAGAAATTCAGATAGGGAGCTAGTTGGGAGAGAAATAAATATTCAATACGCAATATTCAATGCTCAAGTGTCGTGATATTCGAAAAGACTGCGCTTATTTAAGCCTGACGTTAAGGAATTAGAATTTAGTCTCCAGCAGAAAAGTCTCTCTTAATAAAAATCAAAAGAGTGTGAATCGTAGATCGTGACTAGCTGCCGCGGTAAATTTGCCTTCTCGCATAGCACGACACTTGAGCATTGAATATTGCGTATTGAATATTGTCCGAAAGACTCCGGACTCCTTCGGAGAATATTTTTTTCGACATTTTCAACACACTCGCTTTTTCAAATAAGTGTTATCTTCCCTCCATGAGAAAACTCTTCTTCCTGTTCCTCTGCTTTTCAACTCTTGCCAAAGCACAACAGCCTTCTACCGTCGATAGCGGCACCTTTCTGCTGCACAAGTTCGCACAGAATATAGGAAAAGAAACCTACCATCTTACCCGCACCGCTACCACACTGCGCTATGATATAAAGTTCAGGTTCGTTGACCGTGGATCACCCGTCCCTCTCAGCGCCACGCTTGAGGTGACACCTGCCTTCGAGCCAATCAGTCTTCTCATCAAAGGATCCACGTCACGTCTTTCAACCATCGATGATAGCGTACGCATCCACGGACGCCAGGCCGGTATTCGCGTGAACGATTCCACCTACTCCGCCACATTACAAGCGAATAGTTTTCCTGTAGGCGGCTATTCACCCGGTACCGTACAAATGGCGCTGCTGAAGTTTTGGAAGAATCACAACCGGCCTAAAACAATCGCCCTTCTTCCTGCCGGCACCGTCAGCATTAGGAGGGACGGACTGGATACGTTGAATTTTTCGGGCTCTCCCCTTGTTCTCGACCGCTTCATCGTAAGTGGCCTCGTGTGGGGCAATGAGATCGCATGGTTAAATAAGAATGGCGATCTGGTCTGTCTCATTACCAACGATGCTGAAGGCGATAAGCTGGAGATGATGCAGGAAAAATATGAAAGCCTCCTCCCCGACCTCATCGGCAGGGCCGCGGTGTATGGCATGC
>DATHKS010000279.1:0-6879 GCA_035488975.1 Chitinophagaceae bacterium
CTCCGGCGCGTACGATGAGGCCCCGCTTGCCAAACTGGTCGCCGATAAATACAAAACACAGCATACCGAGATCAATATATCCTTCGATGATCTGCAAAACGACGTGGAGAGGATCCTCTCGAATTACGGAGAGCCTTTTACCGACGACTCGGCCATACCCAGTTACTATGTCAGTAAAGAAGCGCGAAAATATCTTACTGTGATCCTGAACGGCGATGGGTCCGATGAACTATTCGGCGGATACAGACGGTATGTTCCCTTTGCCAAATATGATTTCTTCGGAAAAACCGGGATCGTCACATCGATGGCGGGCGTGATGAAACGCATCATTCCACTCTCGAACGAGAAGAAATCGAAACTGAACTATCTGTATCGCCTGGCCGACCTGGCCTCGCAGAAAGGATCCGATGTCTATTTCTCCTCGACGATCGACATATTCACAGGGTTTACCGGGCAGCTGATATCGTCTGGCAATAATACCGTCAACGAGATCGACGGGCTGCTGCAGGGACTGCGATCAACGGATCTCTCCGGCCTGCAGAAGATCATGCTGATGGACTTCAACTGCATCCTGCCCGACATCCTCCTGGTAAAAATGGATATCGCCACCATGGCCAACTCGCTCGAGGGTCGCAGTCCCTTCCTTTCGAAGGAACTGATGGAATTGGTTCCCGGTCTGAAAGACGAATTCAAGATCAGGGGAAAGACGACGAAATACCTGTTGCGCCAATTGGCCACGAAGTATCTGCCCGGCGAACTGATCAACCAGCCCAAGAGAGGGTTTGAACCGCCGCTTAAGCAATGGGTGGACAAAGAGCTGAAGGATATAATTTTTGACTACCTGGGCAAGACGGATTCATTCGCCAACAACTTCGTACAGAAAACATTTATACAAGACCTCCTTCACAGGAGAGTAAAAGTATCGGATGAGAAGCGGGCGAAAATGCTGTACTCGCTTTTTGCCCTGAATGTCTGGTATACCAAATGCGCAAAAATTGGCCACTGACAAAAAAATGGAATTCGAAGCCGGTAAATTCGTGATCTCTCTCGATTTCGAATTATTCTGGGGTGTGCGCGATAAGCGAACGATAGAGAACTATGGAAGCAATATAGCCGGAGTACGGCAGGCGATGCCTGCAATGCTGGACCTGTTCGACAAGTACGGCGTGAATGTTACCTTCTCTACTGTGGGCTTCCTGTTTGCGCAGAATAAGGCGGAACTAAAAAATTATCTTCCCGCGTTAAAGCCCGCCTATACAGATCAAAACCTGTCGCCCTACGCCGAAGTGGAGACAATTGGCGAGAATGAGCACGAAGACCCTTATCATTTCGGGTACTCCCTCCTCGCCTCCATCGCAAATAGGAAGCAGCACGAGATCGGCACGCATACTTTTTGTCATTACTATTGTCTGGAACCGGGCCAGACCGTCGAGGCCTTCCGGCAGGACCTCCTCGCCGCGAAAAGGATCGCCGCCGCGAAGAACATATCGATTCGCAGCCTCGTCTTCCCGCGCAATCAATTCAACGCCGAATACCTCGCTGTGTGTAAGGAAGCCGGCATCGATGCCTACAGGGGCAACCCGGTCTCCGGCCTTTACGAAGCAAGGAATAAAAACGATGAGAGCCTTACCCGGCGCGCCTTACGCATCATCGACGCCTATATCAACATTGCAGGACATCACTGCCATACGAAGGAATATGTATTATCGTCCACGATCGTCAATGTCGCCGCCTCGCGCTTCCTGCGTCCTTATAGCCGCAAACTCTCTTTCCTGGAAGGACTGCGTCTCCGACGCATAAAGAAATCGATGCGCCACGCAGCCATTCACCATAAGTTATTTCATCTCTGGTGGCATCCGCACAATTTCGGAGCCAACCTCCCGCAGAACCTGCATTTCCTGGAGCAGGTGCTCGCCTATTATCGGCAACTGAACGAACGCTACGGATTCCATAGCATAACCATGACGGGTATCACCAATGAAGCAGGAAGGAATGAATAAGAAGATAATAATGCTTTGCTCCGAATGTTTTTCTACCACTACGTTATATAATTATGTCACGGCCTATCATGCTATCGATGGGATTATTGCGGAGCAACCCATGCGGGGCCTGACACTGGCGAAGAGACGGCTCAAGAAACTTGGTTTTGTAAGAGTGGCGGGGCAGGTATTGTTCAGCGTACTCGTAGTACCACTGCTTCGCGCGCGCAGTAAGGAAAGAATAGCGCGGATAAAACAACAGTACCGGTTCGATGAGACGTCCATCCCCGACCAAAAGATAACCCGGCTCGATTCCGTCAATGAAGAACGATGCATCGCCTTACTGAGGAAGATGGCGCCGGACATCGTACTGGTCAATGGCACGCGCATCATTTCGAAAAAGGTATTGGGGTCGGTAAACGCCGTCTTTATCAATATGCACACCGGCATCACCCCGAAGTACCGTGGCGTGCACGGCGGTTACTGGGCCGTTGTTGACAATGATGAGGAAAATTGTGGCGTAACGGTCCATTTGGTCGACAAGGGTATAGATACCGGTGGAATTCTATACCAGGCGCCGATCAGCGTTACCCGGGAAGATAATTTCGTGACCTATCCCTATCTGCAGTTCGGTGAGGGAATCCCGCTGGTGAAACAGGCAGTGGACGACGTGATGGGGGAGGCCCTTCATACGATCCCACCGGCGACGATGGAAAGCCATTTGAAATATCATCCTACGATCTGGCAATATCTTTACTTTAGGATTTTCAAGAATAAAAAATGATGGAGATGCCGATGACCTTCCGTCTCATGAATCATAGCCATGCCTAAATTGATCCGTATTACAACCGTTCCACTTTCCCTCAATGTCCTTCTACCGGGGCAGATGCGTTTCATGCGGGAGAATGGCTTCGACGTCGTGATGGTCGCAGGTGAAGGAAAGGATTGGGCGGAGGTCCTGGCCCGGGAAGAATGCCGTCACCAACTGATCCCTATGACCAGGAAAATGACGCCATTTGCTGACCTGCGTTCGCTATGGGCGCTTTATCGTTTCTTTAAAAAGGAGAGACCGGATATCGTTCACTCGCATACGCCCAAAGCCGGCCTGCTGGCGATGCTGGCGGCTAAACTGGCGGGTGTTAAAATACGG
The DNA here is from genome assembly GCA_035488975.1 of Chitinophagaceae bacterium. Lineage (GTDB taxonomy): Bacteria > Bacteroidota > Bacteroidia > Chitinophagales > Chitinophagaceae > DATHKS01. The sequence goes on from DATHKS010000279.1 coordinate 3,130, forward strand.
GTACATACGATCGCTGGCCTGCGGTTCATGACATCCACCGGGAATACCAGGAAGCTGCTGGTGGCCATGGAAAAACTCACGGCACGCGCAGCCACCCATGTCTGGCCCAATAGCTTTTCTCTATTGAAGTATATTAAGGAGAATGGGCTGGCGCAACCGGCAAAATTGGAAGTGATCGGGCTGGGATCCAGCAACGGTATCGACCTGAGCAGGTATTCGGTATCGAATTTAAAAGAAGACAGGCTGGAGTCAGCGAGACGATCCATCCGCTTCGATGACGATCTCATTTACTTTCTTTCCGTTGGCCGCATCGTGCACGACAAGGGCATCGACGAGTTGGTAAATGCCTTCGGAAGGGTCCATGAAAGAGAGCCTCGCACGCGGCTTGTTCTCGTCGGCGCATTCGAACCCGATCTCGATCCGGTCAGCCGGGAAGCGATGGAAATCATAATGACCCATCCCGGTATCATCCAGGCAGGATGGAGTGATGCCGTGGAATATTACATGCACATTTCCTTCGCACTCGTGCATCCCTCGCACCGCGAAGGGTTCCCGAATGTCCTGCTACAAGCGGGCGCCATGCTTTGTCCCATTATCTGTTCCGGCATCGAAGGCAATGTGGACGTTGTCAGCGATGCGGAGACGGGAATTCTGTTTGAAGTAAAGAATGCCACTGACCTGGCCACGAAAATGGAATATGCGTTGGCTCACCCCGACCACGTAAAGCGATATGCAACTGCACTAAGATTTAGGATCGAACAGCATTTCGATCAGCCGAACGTACATCGTCACCTGCTGGAGCGCTACCGGCAGTTGTTGAAATGATCCGGGACCTTCTCTCCCCGGCGACCCGCCCGGAAACAACTTCTTCTTCCGGTGCGCAATACCTCTTTTTACTTTTAACTTTGTTCTTTGTGACCGGCATTTATTGGAGGCGATCTCGTAAGATGAAGTCGCGCCGTGACGGTTCGTTTGAGAAATTAAAACCGGGTGAATGAACAAGGGCATACTCGTTACAGGAGCTGCGGGCTTTATCGGGAGTCATCTGTGCGAATCACTATTGACACAGGGTCACCAGGTGTCGGGCATCGACAATTTCGATCCCTTTTATGACAGGTCGATCAAGGAGACGAACCTGGCGGGGTTCATCGGTCATCCGTCCTTTGATTTTATCGAGGGTGATGCAGGCGACCGGAATGTATTGGAAAAAATGGAGAGAAAGCCGTCCGTCGTCATACATCTTGCAGCCAAGGCGGGCGTTCAGCCTTCCTTAAAGGACCCTTCCGCTTACATACGGTCAAATATTCTCATGACCAATACGGTATTGGAATGGATGCGGGAGCAAGGCATCAGAAAATTACTGTTCGCGTCATCGTCTTCGGTCTACGGCAATATGGAAGAGATGCCGTTCCGCGAAGATCAGCTGGTCGACTTTCCCGTTTCGCCATACGCGTTTACCAAACGCTCCTGCGAATTGATGAACTATACCTATCACCAGCTATACAAACTGGATGTCGTCAATCTCCGGTTCTTTACCGTCTATGGCGAGCGGCAACGTCCGGACCTGGCCATCCATAAGTTCGTCGACAAAATACTGCGGGAGCAGGCTATCCAGTTATATGGAAATGGGGATACTTCGCGGGATTATACCTATTGGAAGGATACGGTGGGCGGCATAGAAGGAGCCTTGAAATATATCACTGGCAGGGAGAATGTGTTTGAGAGTATCAACCTTGGTAATAACAGCCCGGTGAAACTCATCGAGCTGGTAAGGGAGATAGCCTCCCTGTTGAAAGTGGAACCGGAAATCGTCTATGAAGATAAGAAGCAGGGGGATGTCGATATCACCTATGCCGATATCGGGAAGGCGCAACGGCTATTGGGATATCGCCCGGCGACGGGCCTGGCGGAGGGACTGCAAAACTTCATCACCTGGTTCAGGGCGAAAACATAAACCGAGGCTGGCGGGAGCTCTGTGTGCCGCAGCCCACCGGTCATGAGCGATAGAAAAACTACGAAGCCGGCCGGGGTAAAACTACCCGATTTTCTTACTATAGTTCCATTGCGTTTTGGATTGTTCACAGCAGTTTCTATTTTTAGCCTGTTCAATATCCAAAATCAATGAAAACCACCCTAAAAAAACCAGTGGCAATTGTCGGCTATTCCGGCCACGCTTACGTGATCATCGATATCTTTCTCAATGCCGGCCGCCTTGTTACTTCTTACTGCGATTCGGAACAAAAAAGCAACAACCCCTATCACCTTCACTATCTCGGAAAAGAAATGGAAGCCATCGAACAACTTCAGGCATTCGATTTCTTCGCGTCTGTGGGGCATAACGGGATACGTGAAAAAATTCATCTTCAATTAAGTCAATACCTCGGCAACCCTATCAATGCGATACATCCGAGTGCGGTCATTTCCGCATCCGCGAGACTGGGAGATGGCATCATGATCGCTGCCAATGCAACACTCAACCCGCTGGTCGAGATCGGCAGGGGAGTGATCTGCAATACATCCTGCAGCATCGATCATGAATGCATCATCGGCGACTTCACGCATATTGCGCCCAATGCAGTATTGTGTGGAAATGTGATCGTGGGAAGAAGCAGTTTTATCGGCGCCAATTCCGTGATACGCCAGGGCGTACGGATAGGTGAAAATGTTGTAATAGGTGCCGGCACCGTCGTCATAAAAGATATTCCAAACAATAGCACCGTAATTGGCAATCCTGCGAGGAAGCTGGTGAAAAGCCCGGCCCGCTTGGCAGCAGCCTGATCTCCGTTCATGTAAGTTAGTTTTAGTTGGACAGCGCTTGAATTCTTTCAAGGGCTGTTTTTTTTTATAATTAGCCAATTAGCAAATTAGAAAATGTGCCAATTGGGCGTGCTCCGATCAGGAATGACTCTCGTGGTGAGGATCATTGGCACATTGGCTAATTGGCTAATTTGCACATTATCAAATGAAGAGATTCACTGAAATGATAATACCTTTGCCCAGAAAATTTTTCAAGCCCCCCACATGACGCAGCAGAAGGATTTCAAGGTATTGTTTTTGAGCAAAAAGGACAATGAATTTGCCGGACGGGCGGCGGCCTTCACGGCCCGGAATTTCGGTAGTACTACCTTTTTTGAAGGAGGAAGGAAGGACAAACTGCCGGAAAGCGTTTTGAACTGGAAAGGCGATCTGCTCATTTCTTTCATCTCGTCATGGGTGCTCCCCGGTTCCCTCCTCGAGAGTGCCGGTTTTGCGGCTATCAATTTTCATCCCGGCAGCCCCGAGTATCCCGGCATCGGTTGTACCAATTTCGCTTTTTACAATGGAGAGAAAGAATATGGCGTGACGGCTCATTATATGAGGCCCATCGTCGACACAGGCGCCATCATTTCCGTAAAACGGTTTCCTATTGGTGCGGATGACACGGTTTACAGCGTTACACAGGAGTGTTACCGCTTTATCGAGGAATCCTTTTATGAAATAATGGAACGTATATTGCAGGGCCAATCACTTCCCGAGTCCGGCGAGACATGGAAACGCAAGCCCTATACCAGGAAACAGCTTGATGAATTGTGCGAGATCAAGCCCGGTATGAGTGAGGAGGAGATAGAAAGGAGGATCAGGGCCACTACGTATAAGTATCCCTGGGCGTTTACGAGGATCGGGGGAAGAATATTTAAACTTCAACCTTAATTATTTCGAATTCTATGATAGAAGAAGCCGTTTCGGAAAAATAGATTAGACCCTTGACTG
>DATHKS010000280.1:0-3036 GCA_035488975.1 Chitinophagaceae bacterium
CATGGTCGGTGCAAACTTTAGATTTTAAGTTTAATAAATACAATATGAAAAATATAAAGACTTACATACTGGTTGTCCTTGTACTGGTCGCGGGTGCCTGCAAGAAGTCGTTCCTCGATACCGAAGATGTAACCACGGCCACGGAGCAGAATTTTTATAAGACCCCGGAGGATGCCTTCAAGGCGCTGGTGGGTTGTTACGATGGAATGCAGCGTGTATGGACCGATGGCATTGCATTGCCGGTGGCTGCGGAAGTAATGGCCGACAATACATTCGGGGGGACGGGCAACTCCGACGGGTTCGGATACCAGATGATGGATGAATTCGATAAGACGCGTTCTCCTTCGGATCAGAATATGTTCAATGCAAACTGGATCCTTTACTTCAAGGCCATCTACCGGTGCAATATGCTGCTCAGCAAACTCGACCAGGTGGTATGGACCGACCAGGGAGCGTTGAGAACGACTTATGAGTCGGAGACCCGCTTCATTCGCGGATCGCTCTATTTCGATATGGTAAGGCTATGGGGCAATATCCCATTACTGACGGCGCCCACCAGCGAGAACGTTCCGCAGGCCGATCCCGATGCAGTGTATAAACAAATTGCAGAGGATCTGAAATTCGCGGCGGACAATCTTCCTTCCACGAAATATACTTCACAGGCGCCGGTTACATACGGGCGCGTGACCAAATGGGCGGCAGAGGCATTACTCGGCAGGGTCTTCCTGTATTATACGGGATACTATGGAAAGGCCGACCTGTCTGCAACGGTTACGAAGGCGCAGGCGCTCGGCTATGTCGAAGATGTGATCAACAACGGCGGCTTCGGTCTCGTTGAAAAATTTGCAAACCTCTGGCCCGCCGCCTCGGTGAATGATTATGTTGGTGAAGACAACAAGGAAACAGTATTCGCCATAAAATATACCTACACCAGCGACTACAATGGCAACGCGGATGGAAACCATTGGCTCGTGATGTTCGGCATTCGTGAACAATCGGTACCTCCCTATGGAAATGGATGGGGCGGTGGCACGGTCAATGCAAAACTCTGGAATGCCTACACCGCAACCGATAGCCGGAGGGGTGCATCTGTGATCTCCATTGCAGATGAAGGAATCGATTTCAAGATGAAGAACAACCAGCGGGAATACACCGGCTACTATAGCAAGAAATACACGCCTACGGCCGATGCTGACGGAAACAGCGTGGCGGTGAATAACGGCGGAGTGAATTTCCAGATAGGACAGTTTCAGGACTATGTGTCTATCCGGTATGCTGATGTATTGTTGATGGCAGCCGAGCTCGGCTCATCGAGTGCGCAGACCTACTTCGACAATGTGAGGAAGAGGGCTTATGGGACTAACTTCTCAGCATTGCCTGTTACGCAGGACAATATCATGAAGGAACGTCGTCTTGAATTCGCATTGGAAGGAATACGCTATTGGGACCTGCTTCGCCAGGGGGTCAACACTGCGGCGAGCACCATTGCAGAAACCACGACTCTTCAGAATGGCGGCGTGAACACGGCGGTGACGATAGCCGCAGCGAAGATCATAGAGGCGAAGGGACTGCAGCAGATACCCTATACGCAGATCACATTGTCCAATGGTGTATTAAAACAAAATGCGGGCTGGTAGACAATGGCCGCTCTATAATATCAAGATTAAAACAAGAACGAACACGATTAAATTAAATCTGGTATGAAATTTTTCAAATACTTTTCCTGGATAGCGCTCATAAGCGTCTTCCTCATCGTAGCCTGTAAGAAACAGGACTACAAGCTGGGCAACCTGCCTGCCGATTCGGAGATCAAGTTCGACGTGGTCCAGGACCTGGCCATCGATGCGGGCGGCAATACAGTCATCCTCATCAATCAAACTCCCGGAACCGTCCCGATGTGGGACTATGGTACGGGGAAATCCAGCCGGCAGACCGACACCGTTCGTTTTGCATTCGCGGGTGACTATGTGATAAAATATTCTGCCCTCACCGCAGGTGGTATCGTAGAGAAGCCGCCCGTGACGATCAAGGTGACGAAGGACAACCTGAATTATGTCAATGATCCGCTCTGGAGTCTGCTCGCCGGTGGAGTGGGGAATGAAAAGACCTGGGTGCTAGATGCAAATGCCAATGGCGATAAGAAATTCTTCACATGCCCCGTTTACTTCGCGGGTATGGACAATGCCTATGGCACGAAGGCGACTGATGGAAAGAGTGTGGTTTGGTCGCAGGTATGCACGAATCCAACCGGACCGAACTGCTGGACGTATGCGCCGAATTATACAAGCGATACATGGGCCGCGGATAAACGCGACTACGGTACAATGACCTTTAACCTGAAGGGCGGGCCATTCCTCAAGACAGATCACAAGGGCGTAGCCGGTGTGAATACCGAGAGCGGCACCTACTTCCTCGATGTAAATACGCTGATCCTTACAACCACGGGCGCCACGCCACTCGCCGTTGCCTACACTCCTACTGATGGAGTATCGCTCTATAGCTGGAGAATAATTTCCCTTACGGAAAACACGATGCAACTCGCCGTTAAGAACAAGGCCAAGGATGAATACCAGGTGCTGAATTATCTTTCGAAGACCTTCAGCGACAACTGGACACCGCCACCACCGGCGGTCGTTCCTCCCGATGAAGGATTCAACCCGGTGTTTGCCCCGGGCGAATTGAATGCGATGCTGACAGGTGGCGCCAACTCAGGACGCTTCTGGCAATTGGATGCGGCAGGCAATCCTGTTGACTGGATCGCCAAAGGCATCGGCTGGACCACGTCAAGCGCCTCCTCCTTCGACTGGGGATGGAATGCAACCTGGGATGCGGCGGTGAGCAATGCCTGGATACGCTTCGATAATATCGGAGGCGCTCACTACACCCGTTTCCAGAATAACGCCAGCACCACCGGCGCCTTCGCCATCAATGAAGCAACGAACGAGATAACGCTCACGGGTAATACGCTGCTGCTAAATGCGGCGAGTTGGATGAGCCCCACTACGAATGTGCTGAAAGTGATAAAGGGCTTCCCTA
>DATHKS010000281.1:0-9360 GCA_035488975.1 Chitinophagaceae bacterium
CAACGCCCTCGCATAGGCGGCAGGGTTAGCGATTCCCTGCAGACTCGCCAGGTAGTTACTGAACTTCGTTCTTTCCTCGTCGTCCGTTAGTCCATCGAAGCCTACATCCTGGTATTGCCGGTCGGCGGGATCATTGCTGAATGCATTGGTTACCTGCAATGGGTTTGAAGGCACCTTGCCCCATACACTGGTATTATCTACCGGCGCATTGAGGTTCGGAGTAGGAAGTCCATTTTCGTATTGCCGTTTTCCATCGCGCAGGATATCTTCGGAAATGGTACCCAGGTTAAAGTAAAGCTGACCACCATTCGGGTTCGAATTATTCCTGATGTATGGGTTCTGCATCCAGAACTCGATGTATTCTATATTGCTCGTTTCAAAGTCCGTCTGGTCGATATTCCTCATGATACCGCCCCAGGTCTGGCGCGGGTTGATGAGCCTGTCGTCTGCATTCACGCGGCCCGCACGGGTCTCGAAGTTATAAGGTCCCTTATCCTTGGGATAGAATGAAAGATCGAAAGTAGTGAGCAGGTTCTGACCAAAGTCTGTGGTACGTTGTGGAAATATTTCCTGGTTCAATACCTGCCGCGTCTCCGGGAGTGAAAGCCCTTCCAGGTCGCCGCGCAGCGGGTTATTTGTATTACTCTTCTCCTGCAATACGGGTTCGATATTATACCAGGCGAGCTTACCGCGGTTATACCCGCTGGCGAGGTCGTTGTTCAAGGCGGATTCGGGAAACAATCCATCTCCCTGCGGCACCGAAGCCAGGTTCCAGCTTATCAGCGGAAAGCGGAGATCTATTGCAGAACGCGTTCCTTCAAAGTCATCGATATAGGCTTGTCCTTCGCTGCCCTTGCCGATCTGCGGGGCATGGCCGGGATCGAGCACCGCTGCTTCCGCATAGGCGGTAATAGACGAGGTTGCCTTCGTTGAATAGAAAGGAAGTTTGTCGAGCAGCTTCGTCAGGCGTGGCAAGTCACTCTTGTAATCCACATCAACGCCATACATCTTATTACGGATGGGATCCTCGCCATATGATTGCTTTATGAAGAAAGGACGCTCGCCGAGTTTGGCGAATGTTCCACCAATGGTCAATTTCTTATTGGCAAAATAATCGAGGCGCACCCCCATAAAATTTCGCTGTTGTATGCCGAAGGCCGCCTGGTTCTCATAATTCACATTCACCGGTACACCCGAATTGAGGATGGACTGGTTTACGATCCTCAACGTTCCGAGATCGTAGTTGATATCGTAATCCACTCCTTCCTGCAAGGTCTGCCCACCGGCTGTTACCGTCACCGAACCCCGCGGAATATTAAAGCCTAATTGGTATTCTCCCGTTCCCTGCGAGGACGACTTCGACCGCCCGGTAAGTTTGAACCGGTTCAGGTTGGCGAAAGTCTGGGCGATCGCCTTGATGGTATCGTAAAGCGGGTAATACAGGAACTGGTCCCGCTGCGCCTGCGTACTGTACACATAATCGAGGTCATGACCGAACGGTTCGAGCACAGGGAATATCACACGGCTCATAGAGGACAGCATGGTGAATCCCTCTATAAAATCGAAAACGCCATCCGGCTGCGGATCATTTTGGTTATTCAACCGGTCGAGGTTCACCAGCGACAGAAGCGGCTGGCCCTGGTATTGCGATAGAACATCCGTCGGTGGTAAATATCTTTTCTCGCCGAGACTGGGCTCCTCGTACAGGATATCCAGTTTGAAGTCGGTACGATCCAACTGGCCAAACCCTACCGAATAAACGTTCTTCATCATCAGGTCCCAGATAGGAAGATTGGTCCGCTGAGAAGTAGCCTTCAATAATTTCAGGAACAATACTTTTTGCGTAGTGCCGGAGGAATCCGGTGGCACGTCCTGCGAGAATTCCCCTACCTGGTACACCCGCCCGTTGTAGGTGTATTGATAGGCTACGCCTAATACTTCGTCGGGTTGAAGAGGCTGCGTTAGCGAGACAAATCCTATCTGCGGGTTGAAATAATAATCGGATGGCTGCAATTTCCTGGCGAATGTCTTTTCAAAATCCTGTACCGCCGCCAGGCCGTTGCTGGTGAGGAAACTCTGAACCGTACTCGAATTACGGTTGGCAATATTGTTTGTCAACAACGGGTACAGGTTGTTGATGGCGTTGTAGGGTAAGGAAGTCGCGCTGCCGGTTCCACCCCACGGACCGAATGGCTGGCCTTCACCCAGATCCATCAGGGCCACGATATCTCTCGTGTCGGTAGTGGCGCCGGTGCGGTTGGTGACCCAGACTTCCATTCGCAATATCTGCACATTCGAATTCACTACCGGCAGCTGGCTCATGGCCTTGTTATAATTCCGGTTGAAATATTGGGCCAGCAGGAAGTGGCGGTTTTCCTCGTACTCATCGGCCTTAAGGCTGAAGGTCTGGGTAGCCGTTCCTCCCTGCATTTGGAGAGACTGTCTTTGGGACCGCTGGTTTGCCAATACGCCCGTCACAAATAATTTCCCGAATTGTGCCTGTGTCTTGATGCCGAATAACGACTGCGCGCCGGGGATGAGAGTGCTCTTCGAGGCGAAACTCACATTTCCCAGTTGGAATTGCTTGATGATCTCGTCGTCTTTGCCCTGGTAACTAAGATTGAGCTGATTATCGAACTCGAAATTGGCGAGGGTATTATAATTAATGGGCAGGTTGAGCTTGTCCCCGATCTTGGCATCCACCTGCAATTGTGCATTCATGTTGAAATCGAGGCCGCCATTCCGTCTCGCCTTTTCCGGCAGGGTGGGATTCTTGATGTTCTGTCCCTGGTAGCCAGCCAGGATGTCAACATACCCGGAGGGCCTGATGTCCACTTTGCCGACACCAACGATCCGGTTGAACCAGCTGGGGGAGGTCTGGAACTGCGGTTTGAACAGTCGCCGGTTCATATCAAACAACATATCGGAGCGCTTCCTGAAATAGTCGGTCTCATCCTTCCGGCCCTGCAGGCGCAGGAAATCATCCTTCGAAAAGGAAACGGGCGTGCGGTAGTTCTTGTCGCCTATCTTCTCGATGATGTAGTACTGACCCGTCAATGGATCATATTCTACGTTCTTTTTGATGAATGCCGTATCGCGAAGGTCGAAGGTATTCCTGTTTGGATCGCTGTAAGGATCTCCATGCCGGTCATGTAGGGGGTAATGCAGTGTATCTTTTCCTGTAGTGTCCCGGGCTGGGATCTGGTTATTGAAGAAATGTGCCGATGCCTCGCCCGGATGAAGTATCGAGAAGGCAATAGCGATTAGTATCGGTAGGATATGAGCAGTCTTGGGGTTCAAGTGATTCTCAGCATCAATTAGTTCCAGAAATAATTGGCTATCAGAGGATACGTAAGGATTTTTTGATCAGCTCCTCTACAAGCAGGTCCGGTTCCGATGCAAGCGTCTTTTTCAGAGCCTGTTCAGCAGCCGTCCGATTGATGCCTAAAGCTGTCAAAGCATTTAACGCATCTTGATGCAAAGTATTGTTTTTCATAGGTGAAATATTTGTTTCGAGGGGATGCTTGCTCAGCTTGTCCTTCAACTCCAAAACGATTCGTTCCGCCGTCTTTTTTCCGATCCCTTTCACCCCTTCCAGGGTTCGGACGTCAGACTGGACGATGGCCTTCGCCAATTCGTCTGGTTTCATATAAGAAAGCATGACCCTGGCCGTGGAGGCCCCTATCCCCGAAACATTGGTCAACATCTGGAACATTTCCTTTTCCGCCGGGTCAAAAAAACCATACAGGATATGTGCATCTTCCCGCACAATGAGAATGGTATGCAGCAATCCCTTGTCAAGAGCCTGGATGCGCGAATAGGTATTGAGGCTGATCTGAACATCGTACCCAATACCGTTCACATCAACCTGCACCGAGGCCGGTGTTTTATGCACGAAATCGCCTTTTAGATAAGCTATCATTTGTGCGAATGTAACATAAAACGTGAATCGTCAATTGCAAACGTGAATCGTGAGTCGTCAATTGCAAACGTGAATCGTGAGTCGTCAATCGTGAATAGCCTCCGTGCCTAGAATTTCCCCTAAAGGTCTCGACGGCAATCGGAGGTTGTTTTGTTGACGGTTCACGTTGCTGGTAGAGAGGGTCAACATTGTAGCATCCACCAAACGCAGGTGACCCTTGCTCCAGCGGGGCAACATGTTCAGAGAAGAATACCCGAAATTGTAAACCATGCATGACATTGATGATACGAAATATATTTTGGATGATTTTGCAGGTTGACATGTTGCCCCGCTGGGCCAAGGGTCGCTTATTAAGGCGAATCATCAACTCTTATATTGACGATTACCGATTAGCCCTTAACGCTGCCGTCGAGACCTTTGGGGGAAATTCTAAGCACGGAGGCTATTCACGATTGACGTTTCACGATTCACGACTATAGATTGACGACTCACGTTTCATGAATTGTCCCTTAACTTTGCCCACTTTAAATTCCCAACCCCAGGATCATGATTAATAAGATTTCCGCTTCAATCACCGGTGTAGGAGGATATGTTCCACCGGACAAACTTACCAATGCCGATTTGGAGAAAATGGTGGATACCACCGACGAGTGGATACGAACCCGTACGGGAGTTGAGGAAAGAAGGATCCTGAAAGGCGAAGGAATGGGCATTTCTGAAATGATCGTTCCCGCCGTGAGGCAGCTCTGTGAGAAAAGAGGCATCGACCCCATGGAGATAGACTGCCTGATCGTTGCAACCGTTACGCCCGACATGGTGTTCCCCGCTACCGCCAATATTGTCTGCGACAAGATAGGCGCCAAAAATGCCTGGGGATTCGATGTCAGCGCCGCCTGCTCGGGATTCCTGTACACCCTGACCCTTGGTGCCACCCTGATAGAAAGTGGGCGCTACAAGAAAGTGGTCGTCGTCGGCTCCGATAAGATGAGCGCCATCGTAGACTATACCGATCGCACCACCTGCATCATCTTCGGAGATGGAGCAGGGGCAGTTTTACTGGAACCGAGCGAAGAGGGATATGGCATCCAGGACAGCCTGCTGAGAAGCGATGGGAGCGGTTGCCACTACCTGCGCATGAAGGCCGGTGGTTCTGCCTATCCGGCCACCATTGAGACCGTCACCAACCGCGAACACTTCGCCTACCAGGAAGGGCAGGCCGTTTTCAAATTTGCAGTGAAGGGCATGGCCGACATAAGCGCCGAACTACTGGAAAGAAATAATCTCACCGGCAATGATATTGCCTGGCTTGTTCCTCACCAGGCCAATCTCCGCATCATCGATGCCACTGCAAACCGCATTGGCCTGCCGAGAGAAAAAGTGATGATCAATATCCAGAAATATGGCAACACCACTGCCGCTACCATTCCACTTTGCCTCTGGGAATGGGAACAAAGACTCAAAAAAGACGATCTCATTGTACTGGCCGCCTTCGGTGGCGGATTCACCTGGGGCGCTACGCTCGTCAAATGGGCATACAATAGTTGATTGAAATATTCATTCATACCCAGCGGCTCATTCAGCCGCTTTTTTTATACCATCAATTCATGCCGGGGTCGATCCATTCATTTTTAAACAACTATTTTTGACGTCCATTCAATTTTGATCTATGGATAAGGATTTTTCTCTGACAGGTTTCAGTTCCGCCGCCATTCATGCAGGCCACACGCAAGACCCCAATTATGCTCATCTCGTTCCCATCTATGCAAGCAGCACCTATGTGTTTGACAATGCAGAACAGGGCATGCGCCGGTTCAGCGGAAAAGAAGATGGGTTCATCTATAGCCGCTGGGGAAATCCTACTCTTCACGAGGCAGAACAGAAGATCGCTGCATTGGAGACATTCGGCCTCGGCATAGAAGTAAAGGGTATTCTTCACTCCTCCGGCATGTCGGCCATCTCCACGCTCATGCTTCATGCACTCAAGGCCGGCGATAAGGTCTTGTCTCATTTCTCTCTCTATGGTGGAACGGAAGAACTCATCCATAAGGTGCTTCCTCCTCTTGGTATCGAACCGGTGATAGTCGATCTCCGCGATCTCAATAAAGCAGAGGATGCAATGAAGAACGATCCCGCTATCCGCCTGCTTTATATCGAGACTCCGGCCAACCCGACGATCCAGTGTGTTGACATCGAAGAATTGACAAAGCTCGCACGGCAATACGGACTGCTCGTAGCATGCGATAACACATTCGCCACGCCTTATCTTCAGCAGCCTTTCAAATATGATGTGGACTTCATCGTCCACTCCACTACCAAATTTCTCAATGGCCATGGTACTGCCATCGGTGGTATCCTGTTGGGAAAAGACATCGAGGCAATGAGTACGAAGGTCACAAAGCTCCACCGCATGCTGGGTGGCAACTCCAACTCATTCGATGCTTTTTTATTGATCAATGGGATGAAGACGCTCGAAGTAAGAATGGAGCGCCATTGTCATAATGCAGTGGAGGTCGCTAATTTCCTCGAGCAACATCCCGCCATTGCCAGGGTCAACTATACCGGACTCTCCTCCCACCCCGATTTTCATACGGCCCTGAAACAAATGCGACACCCCGGCGCCATGCTGAGCTTTGAATTGAAGGAAGGACTCCAGGGAGGCATTTCTTTCATGAATAAATTGAAGATGTGTATCCGCACCGTCTCTCTCGGCACCTGTGATTCGCTTCTCTCGCATCCCGCCTCCATGACGCACTATGGCGTACCGAAAGAACAGCGCGAGAAATATGGCATCACCGATGGCCTCATCCGTATGAATGTCGGTATCGAGAATGTACAGGATATCATCAATGATCTGACACAGGCGCTATAGAGTTTCATCGCCCGCTCAAAATTGGACGTATTCAGTGCAACGTTAGTTATCGTATAGTTGTCGTACGGAAAAACTAACGTATGAAAAAATTATACCTGGTCGTCTTATTCTTTATGTTCGTTCACCTCGCCATGGCGCAGAAATCCTCCTTTCGCTTCGGCACCGGGTACCATTTCTCTACGGCCGGCCAGACACTACTAAACATCAACTTGTATAACAACTATGCCTCTTCCTCCCGGAAGGTAGACGCAAGTCTCGGAAGAGGAATTCGACTCACTGCCGGCTACCAGCACTGGTTGAGATCCTGGTTTGGATTTGCGGTCGATGTGGACTATGCAAGAACGGCACCCCCGGTAAAAGGCTCGACGCATACTAATTCCATCGACTATAACTATTCCGAAGAAACAAAATGGAAATCCGATCAGTTCTTCATCATTCCTTCAATGGTATTTAAAATAGCCGGTAACAAACTCAATCCCTGGGCCAGCTTCGGCGTCATCGTACCTGCCTATGGCCGGCTGCGGACGAATGTCGCCTACACTACCTCTGGCTTCGGTCCGGGTCAGTCGGGAATAAGCAAACGGACCGTGACAGTCAAACACACACTGGGAGCCAGCTCCTCGCTGGGAATAGCACCCTCGATCAATAAACACCTTACTTTCTTTACAGCCTTGCAGATCCGCGCCATTTCCATACAGGCAAAAAAAATGACCACTACCAGCGATTTATTAAATGGGGTTGAACAGATAGACACTTACAGCAGGAGTGCAAAGGAAACGATCTATGTCAGGAAACTCAAGTACCAGCTCTACGATAGTGACCAACCACGCAAGGAAACCGGGTATTCATTGCCTTTCAGTTCCGTTGGCATCATAGCGGGATTACAGATTAATCTCTAAATTCGCTAATGGAAATTATTGTTCGCCGGGCAGTCAAAGAAGACTGCCCCAGGCTCATGGAACTGGTAGCAGAACTCGCCGAATATGAAAGGGCTCCGCAGGAAGTAACCGTTTCGCTGGATCATTTTATTGAAAATGGATTTGGTGTCGCTCCCGTCTGGTGGGCCTTCGTGGCCGAAGTAGATGGCATCGTGCACGGCTTTGCACTCTATTATCTGCGCTATTCTACCTGGAAGGGACAGGCCCTGTACCTGGAGGATCTCATAGTGACGAATGAAAGCAGGGGAAAAGGACTCGGTAAATTGTTGTTCGACCAGCTTATCTCGGAAGTAAAAGAGAGAGGGTTGAAGCGAATGGTGTGGCAGGTGCTCGATTGGAATGAGCCGGCAATAAATTTTTATAACAAATACAATGCGAAGATCGATGCGGGCTGGCTTAACTGCTCCATCGATGTATGAGAAATATCAGCTCACTCCGTCTACCTGCATCGTCTTATCGATCTTCAATATCAGGCCCTGCAAAACCTTACCCGGCCCGGCTTCCGTAAATGTGGAAGCGCCATCTGCTATCATGGCCTGCACGCTTTGCGTCCATCGTACCGCACTCGTCAGCTGATCGATCAGGTTCTGCTTGATCTCTTCCTTATCGAATACCGCACGGGCAGCTACATTCTGGTACACGGAACACGTCGGTGTATGAAAAGTGGTTGCCTCTATCGCCGCCTTCAGTTGATCCTTCGCCGGCTCCATCAGGGGTGAATGAAATGCACCTCCAACCGGCAGCACCAGGGCACGCTTGGCTCCCGCGGCCTTCATTCTCTCGCAGGCAATATCTATTCCTTTTAACGATCCGCTGATGACGAGTTGGCCCGGACAATTATAATTCGCCGGCACCACTATCTCACCCGTCTCCTGCTGCACTATGGCGCATATCTCTTCTACCGTATCATCGGCCAAACCAAGAATGGCCGCCATGGTAGATGGATTCATTTCGCAAGCCTTCTGCATCGCCCTCGCGCGAAGGGTGACCAACTCCAGGGCGCTCTCGAAACTCAGTGTGCCATTGGCAACCAGCGCCGAGAATTCTCCAAGTGAATGACCAGCCACCATATCAGGCCGCGCTCCATCGATACTCTTGAATGCTATGATAGAATGAAGAAAAACCGCCGGCTGTGTCACCTTGGTCTCCTTCAGATCGGTATCTGTTCCTGTGAACATGACATCGGAGATCCGGAAGCCCAGGACTTCATTCGCCTGCTCGAATAATTTTTTGGCAAAAGCGCTCGTATCATAATGCTCTTTCCCCATTCCCGGGAACTGTGAACCCTGGCCGGGAAAAACGAAGGCGTGCTTCATACTGCTGGTGGTTAATACGAACAAAAATGCCACAAAGGTTTTAAGAAACAAAATCTTTATGGCACAATAAACAAATTATCACCGCCGACTCAGGTTGGAGGATATAAGCTTTAAAAACTCGCTACGGCTGGAGTTCTTCTGGAATTCTCCATGAAAAGCGGAGGTGGTCGTCTCGGAATTTTGTTTCTGCACACCGCGCATCATCATACAAAGATGCTGGGCCTCGATAACGACCGCAACCCCCAGGGGATTCAGCGTTTCCTTGATCGCGTTCATTATCTCCACCGTCAGTCTCTCCTGCACCTGCAGGCGGCG
>DATHKS010000282.1:0-8382 GCA_035488975.1 Chitinophagaceae bacterium
TATCATACAATACTGTCAGGCGATGGCCGTGGTAGGCCACATCATCGAGACAGAAATAGGTAAGGGATGAATCGATCAGCGGATTAATGACGAGCGTGTCGTCTGCCGATGGACGGATGCCGCAGAGCCCTGTGATGACAAGGTTATCATAGGAAGAATGATTGTAGTGATTGCTCCAATAATAATAGACGATCGGGCCGCCCTTGTTCGGATCATAATTTTCCACGAGATCTATCTTTTCGCCCGCGAGGAAGTGCTGTTGAGTAAAGAGCCGCAAGAGCTTTACGTAGTCGGATGGAGTAATGACATCCTGCGTATAATTATTGAGAAAATTGGCCATGCCGGTGATCACCTGGCTCGTCTGGTAGGGCCAGCTTGGGCCGTTCCATTGGCTTCCCGGCTGACCGAAGCTGTAGGTAAATTGTTTGAAGTAATACTGATAGGAAGGTTCGTTGGTGCGCAGGCCGAACCTGCCGAGCAACGCTGTCGTATCTATCACATGTTTCCAGGCCGCATTGTACACTGGCGAATTATCGGGCAGGTCATAGTACCAGGGTATCATCCCCGCCAGCTCGCGGCCACGGATGAAGTCCCAGTAGTGCACGTATTCATTCGTCACCTGGTAACGATCGGTGAAATGCTGCAATGAATCGTTCCACAGGCTCTCCTGCACCTTCGCCTTTATCTTCAGTGCCCGCTGCAGGTAGTCTTTGCTCGTTGCTTCATCGCCTTTCATGGCGGCTATCTGCGAGATGGCCATTGCGTTGCCGAACATATAGCTGTTGATGGTCGGCCTGAACGCCTCGCCACCCGCGAAGCCATCCTTTCCGCCGGAAGCATCGATGGATGCGATGGTGTATTCCGTTGCATCGGGCATGGCGGGTATGTAATAGAGACTCTTGCTCGAATCGAGATGATCGGCCCATCCGTTGTAGCTTCGTTGCATACTATCCAGTTGGCGCAGGATGAATGCTGAGTCTGCATTGACCAGGTAACGTGCATAGGCGGCATCGGCAATGCCTTCGCTGTACTGGCGGTTGTTCCCGCCGTCCTGGTACATGTAATTAATGTATCCATCCATATAGCGGTTGTCTTTCAGCCACCGGCCTTCATAGATATGATGCATGGTGGCGGCGTTTATCGTACTGTAGGGATCCCTGTCCCAATGCATGTCGTTGATGAATTCGGTTGTTACGAAGCGGTTTTCACCCACGTTGCGTATATGTGCCTTATAGAGTTTCCACCGGTAATAATAAACCTGTTCGATCTGCTTATCGGAGCATTCGAAGAAGGGAATATTGGCCATGTACCATTGCGTGTCTTCCTGGTAATACGTGGTGGCCAATTTCTGGTGATCGAGAATGGGATAGGCTGTCTTCTCTTTGCAGCCTGCCAGGGAGACCATGGTGGTGATCGTGATTAGCAGAGACAGGACGCGTGCGCATGTTTTCGTGTTCATCAGATCATGGAAATGTACCAAGATTTATATAGAGAAATAATTAAAAATGACGGAGATGGGCGGGTTGGTTAAATTTTTACTTAACATAGCGGGTTGACATCCAGTTGACACCTGGTTGACACCCCGAATCAGGCAGTCGCCTTATTCTCCCCTATCGCCTGAATACTGTCGGCAGCAATGATAACCTTCGAGTGTGCCTTGCATACATGTTGAATAGCACTTTCCAACCCATGTGTAAATGCCTGTGAAGGATAGGCACACAAAAGAGCGAAGTCATACTCCTCCGCCAATTCATTCCATAAATGCTCAAGATGGATCGTCGCGCCATGAAGCCCCCGCTTCCATAACAACATCACCATTTCTCCAAAGGCACGAATTTTCCTATTGCCCCTGATCGCCTTTTGCAAAACCGGCTGGATCGCCTCCTCGAATAAATTCTTCACCGGCCAACCATCCACCATGAACTCGTTTAACAGATCGGAAGCGACAATCGTCATATACAGGTCTTTCCTGGCCAGAGAGAAGATGTCGTAGTTTCTGTCTTCCAATTCCCTGTTCAACATCCCCAGATGTTCTTCCGTAGCTATGATTATCACAGCTTCCTTATTGTCAAAACCCCTGGAAACATAGTGAGCCAATGCATCGATCAGCAACTTATCTGCCGTGTAAAAGTGCACAAGGTGTTCCTTTTCGGCCACCTCGGTCCATGAGGAATCACCTGTCATGGCCAGCACATTTTGATTCGATAGTTGCAATTCTCCCATACTCATTTTGAAGATACATCATTTTAAGGGTTATTCCGGGCCAGCCGATCCCTTGTTTTGCACACAAATGAACGTGGGACGCCCACCTCAACCCTCCTCCTGGCCAGCTCGGAACCATGCCAGTCGATGTTGCATTTAACCCGCTAAGAGTTGTGAAAATGAATCCCCTCCAGCACACCCTTGGACAATGCATTCTTCGTGAAATAGATGAATTTATTATCCCTCAACTCCTCCAATTCCGGGCTGTAGTTCGCCACCACGATGCCCTTCGTCTTTCCACTCAGCATGTCCTTATCGTTACCGCTATTACCTGCCGTAATAAAATGCTCCAATGGTACCTTCCACTTATAGCTCAGGTACCGCACGGCGTTTCCCTTTCCGGCACGGAATGGCAGCAGGTCGAGGTATTTGTTTTCGGTAAGCAATATCTTGGCGCGCAGCTTACGGTCGTCGAGGAATTTATAGAGATCGGCTAAATCGTCTTCGCTGAAATCGGGATTCACATAGTAACTCAGTTTGAAGCGCCATTGAGCCGCGGCCTCCTGCAAACGGATGCCTGGAAATTTCTTCAACTCCTCTTGCAATTCCCTCCTCTTCCATTTATAATCGATATGGCTTTCCCATCCGTTGTCGGGAATGAATTTCTCCGTGTAATATATTTCCGAGCCGGCGGAACATATCAATATATCGGGGCTGGGTAAATTATATTTGGAAAAAGCGTGCTCGGTGATCTCGCGGTTCCGTCCGCTGGCAATACCGAACACCACCTGGTCCTTGTGCTCCACGATCCATTGCGTCAATTCATTCAAGCCATCCGCATTATTACCTTCAACCAATGTGCCATCCAGGTCGGAGATGATAAATTGCTTCGCCTTCGC
The DNA here is from genome assembly GCA_035488975.1 of Chitinophagaceae bacterium. Classification (GTDB taxonomy): domain Bacteria; phylum Bacteroidota; class Bacteroidia; order Chitinophagales; family Chitinophagaceae; genus DATHKS01. Next base: position 3,102 of record DATHKS010000282.1, read on the forward strand.
GAGCTTCTTTCCAAAGGGAGCCTTATTCGAAAAAGCAGGAACCGCATTTTCCTTTCGTGTGAAGAGCGCCTTGATTGTATCGATGTACTTATTCGTATGCGCCGTCCACGAATAAAGTTGATTCGTTGCCAACACACCATTCGCCGAAAACTTCTCCCACAATACCTGGTCGGCGATGACCTTCTTCAGCGCATCTGCAATGGCTACGGGATCTTCGACATCCACGAGTATACCATTCTGACAGTGTTCCAGTATCTCCTTCGGTCCGCCAGTAGTGGAAGCTACAACAGGCAGTCCACAGGCCGCTGCCTCCACGATCGTCAACCCGAAATTCTCTCCCGGTGTAGCGTTGACGAACACTCCCTTCTTCCGGGCAGCTACACGGTAGATCTCCGGTACATCCATCGTTGGGTTATTCTTCTTGGGAATCGCCATTTTCCCATACAGATCGTATTTGTCGAGAAGAAGCAAAAGGTTGGTCAGTATGTCCTGCTCATCCGGAGGCATCTGTGTTATATCCTTTCTTACTCCTGCAAATATGGCGAGGTTGGCCATGGCCTGAAGTTCCTTGTCCTGGCCATATGACTGGATGATCGTCTCGAAGTTCTTACGCTTGTCGGCTCGCCCGATGGAAAGTATCAATGGCTTCACCGGGTTGAACAGGAAACGATCGATATCGGAATTGACACGGTAAAGCGTCTGCTCCTGTTCAATGGTCATCTTGAACGAAGGCATCTCGAAGCGATAGAAAGGATAGAATAGTTCCGTGTTCAGCCCCGGCGGTATCACCTCGAAGCGTCCCTGCTTCTTATTCTTGTAGAGACCGTATTGTGTATCTATTTCGTGTTGTGTACTGACGATGATCATGTCCGCTTCCTTGAGCAGGCTCTCCTCTACTTCGATACGTCGCTCCATCTTGAACTTATCATTGATCTTTTCCTGTGTCATGCCCTGTGCCAGCAAGATAGACTCCTTGTTTCTCCCAAGGGAATGGCCGGTGGCGATGAATGGCACACCAAACACTTCGCTTATCTGGCCGGCGATATAGTTTCCGTCCGCATAATGGCCGTGAACGACGTCGGGAAAATCATCCTGCTTTTCAATGAAGCGTATTGTCTTATCGATGAATTCGTCCAGGTGATCCCATAATGATTCCTTTGGACGGTATGCGTTGCCGCCACAGGTGATCCGCACAATGCGGGCCTTATCATTCAATGTTTCGATCTCCTTCTCATACGCGGATGACACCCGCTTATCGATTATTCGCCGGGTGAACAGATCAACCTTTCTTACCAACGGATGAAAGGAAAGGTTTTCCAATAGCTCGAGAACATACTTCACCTGCCCGCCCGTATCCTTGTCCCTCCCGATCTCGGGGTCGTTGAACCGGATAAGTCCATGCGGACTGAATAATTGTATATAATAACCATTCTCCATATAATCATTGTTTTGTGTGGAAACCCACGACTCCAACCAGTACGAAACGAGTGCCAGATTTCGTAATTTTAAGGAAGGAAAAATAAAAAGTATGTATTCAGGCTCAGGATTCAGTGATTGGGAGATCGGCGATATTACCGTTATCATCCACAAGGACATATATCACCTGTTTCACCTTATAATTCCTAACCACGATTATATTGCACATGCCATATCGAGGGATGGCATAGCATGGAAGAGGGTGAACAATGCATTATTCGTTGGAAATCCCGGTGAATGGGACGATGATATGCTTTGGACGATGCATGTATGCGAAGCCGCAGGCAAATTCGAGATGTATTATACGGGTTTGCAGAGAAGAGACCGCGGCGTCATCTCGCGCATAGGGTTTGCAGAGTCCGACGACCTCATCGATTGGAGGAAGAATCAGAAAACGAATTATCCGATCGAACCAAAGGGCATCATCTACGAGACGCCTACTACTAATCCACGGACCTGGCTCAGCTTCCGCGATCCATTCAAGTTCGAATACAGGGGAGAGGTCTACCTGCTGTTAGGTGCACGGACGATAGCGGGACCCGTCTCGCGAAGAGGATGTGTAGGCCTGGTAAAAATAACGAACGACAATGTCGAGCTCATGCCCCCGCTGTTGTCCCCGCTGGTGTATGATGATATAGAATGCCCTTGCGTGTTCGAGCTTCATGGGCGTTTCTATTTACTGGGCTCCATACGCGAGGATACCAAGGTGCGCTATTGGTTTGCGCCCGATTTCTTCGGAGAATACCATTCGTTTCATGCCGATGTATTATTACCGCAAGGCAACTATGCCGCACGGATTGTTCAGGACGGAGAATACCTGCTCATCTATAATTTCTTCTATGCCTATGGAAAGATCGATGCGTTGAGGGTATTGCCGCCACCGAAGCAATTGGACACCGATGCCAAGGGCCGATTGGTACTGAAGAGCTATTATCGCTGGGAAAAAATGGTGTTGAAGACAATTCCGCAGACTGAGTTCGGGCATCTCCAACAACTGTTTTCGAATAAGTCCGCCTCGTCCACTATCGACGCGGACAAGTGGATCTGCGGCTCGAGGAGCGGGTACGAGATATTCGCCTTCCGTAAGCCATCCGCAGGGTTCATCTGGGAAGGGCTGTTGACATTGGAAGGCATGGGGAAATTCGGTTTGGTCACCGACATGGATGCGGATGGAAATGGCTATTTCATTTCCTTCAGCGCCACGAGTGGCCAGGTATTGATCCGGGCATGGGGCTTCAACCCGCTGAATACACGGAAGAATTTTATTTTCAATGATATTCAATCCAGCTTTTTCGCGACCAATGAAAAGAATGCCTATTATTTCAGCCTGATCCGCTATGGCCGCTATATCGAATTGTCGATAGACGGGGTAGTGATGCTGACGCTGATGGACTACACATATTCCGGGAATGGGATTGGATTGTATTCCGCCTCATCGGTGATCTCGTTGCAGCAATCGGTTGTAAAGGTGTTGCCGGCGCCGGAGGAAGAATATGCGAGCCAGGAAGAGGCGCAGAAAGTGGAATAAAGTCAAAATTCAAAAGTAAAAATTCAAAAGGGCGTGATGGGAGGAAAGACCTTCCTTCTATGAACATCTCTTGTCTCTCGAATTAGCCACAGTCCTGTCTTTTCGAATTACGACGGAACACTTCGCCCATCACGACATTTTTGAATTTTTACTTTTGAATTTTGAATTACAAGTCAAGGCCTTCCCGACTATCACGCCTTTTTGACTTTTGAATTGGCTAATTCCGTCGTCCGCCTCAGGCAGCACGGGCCGATATTGGCTTTATCGCATTCAGGTCTGCGGCATTGGTATTCCGCTCCTCTTCTATATCGAAATCATCCTGAAGACCCAACCAAAACTTCGCCGAGTTGCCAAAATACTTGCTAAGCCTTAAGGCCGTGTCGGCCGTGATTCTCCTATTTCCTCTCAGGATTTCGGATATCCTGGTTTGAGGAATGGACAGGTCCTTAGACAACCGATACGCGGTAATACCAAAAGGAAGCAGGAATTCTTCCTGCAGCACTTCACCGGGATGTATATTTTTAAGCTTTGCCATATTTCCACTTAATGATAATCGACGATCTTGACGTTGTTTGCATTACCAGCTCGCCAAATAAAAACAATTCGCCACTGATTATTTATTCTGATATTGTCGTGCTATGAGAGGTCCACTATGTTAGAAAGTCAAAAGTAAAAATTAAAAAGTAAAAAGGGAGTCCTTACATAGGAATATCCTTATTTGTTGTTTATTTTTTATCCACAGAGAATATAAAGAAAGCGCAAGAAACACAAAGGGCACCTGACACCGGACACCCTTTTGACTTTTTACTTTTGAATTTTGACTTTCAAACAGCCATTTTTTTCGCACTACTGGCAATCTCCGACAGCTTCACCGGCCGGTTCTCTTCCATCGACCTCCTGGCCGCAACCGCCACACGCGTTGCCTCAAGGCCATCCTCACTTCCTACCGGCATAGCCGTATCATTTACGAGGGCATCGATAAACAATTTCATCTCGTTGAAATAGGAACTGGCATACCTGTCCATGAAAAAATCCAGTGGCAATGCCTTATGAATTCCATTCTCATTATAGAGGATATTATGATTGTGCAGGTTGTTATCCACCTGTATCATGCCGCCGCTGCCGAATATCTCCAGCCGCTGGTCATAACCATAGATGGCCTTGCGGCTATTGTCAATCACAGCATAGGTCCCATCCTCGAAGGTAAGCGTGGTTAGCGCGGTGTCGATATCACCGGCAGTTGCCACCGCCTCATCTACGAACACCAGTCCCTTGGCAAACACCTCCACCACTTTCTTGTTCATGATATACCTCGCCATATCGAAATCGTGAATGGCCATATCCATGAACAGTCCTCCCGAATTTCTTAGATAGTCGATGGGTGGAAGACCGGGATCACGACTCGTGATCTTGACGATCTGCACCGTGCCGATCTTTCCCTCCTTGATCGACTTCCTCGCCTGCATGAAGTCCGGATCGAACCGGCGATTGAAGCCAAGCATGAGCTTCACCTTCATCTTCCTGACAAGTTCAGCCAATGCCAGCGTACGGTCCAGCGAAAGATCCATCGGCTTCTCACAGAAGATATGTTTACCTGCGTGTGCGGCAAGCGTCAGCAGGTCGGCATGCGAAGAGGTAGGTGTACAGATGAGCACGGCATCCACACCCTGTATCGCGAGTGCATCTTCCGCGTTGTTGGTAAAATATACGTCTCCGAATTCGTTCTTGAAATCCTTTGCATCATACCGGGGATCGGCTACGGCAACGATCGTTGCGCCGGGGAAGAACTGGTTGATGTTCCTGAAATGGATCTTCCCGATGCGGCCGATGCCCAGCAATGCAATCTTTACGTGTTTCATTACTTATATTTTTATAGGTAAAATTTATGCTCCAATTGTCTTCAGGTATTCCCTGTTGTTCCGTGCGCACTCCTTTGGGTTTCCCATGCCGGGCAATACATCCTGTTCTACCACCACCCATCCATCATACGCCTTTGCATCCAGGAAGTCCTTCACTTTTCTGAAATCCACACTGCCCTTGCCCAGTTCGCAGAAGATGCCATGGCTGACAGATTCGAAATAGTTCCATCCATTGTCTTCAGAACGCTTCGCCACTTCCGCCGAAAAATCCTTGAAGTGTACGTGCCAGATCCGATCCCAATATTTATCGAGCACCGCTACAGGATCCCTGCCGCCGCCGAAGAAGTAGTGACCGGTATCGAAACACAACCCTAGGAGTTGCGGATCGGTGGCGTTCATCAACGCGTCGATCTCGGAG
>DATHKS010000283.1:0-4191 GCA_035488975.1 Chitinophagaceae bacterium
ATGTACACGGTCTGCCAGCCACAGTTCCGCGCGGCTATGCGGATGCCACGCGCGGCCTCCTTCTTTATTTCCTTCCATCCGGGTGCATGTTCATCATGTTCGATGATGGATTCTGTCTTACGGCTCAGGTATGCGAAGACCGGCGACCCGATGATGAGGCAGATATATTTAAAGAGTGAGAAGTAGAAGAGGAGCAGGGTGAGCCAGAGTATGATCCCGGCAAAGGTGAAGAGGAACCCGAGGAAACCATTACGGAAACGTTGAATGTAATCGCTGAGATGAAGGATCTGGGTGATGTATTCGATGACATTGGTGGCCGATTTGCCGAAGAAATACATGGCGGCAATGAAGAGAATCGTATAGATCAGGCCGGGTATCACCACCCATTTCCACAATTTGTGTTGCAGAATGAAGCGATGGGCCTCTCCCCAGGATTGGATCGTTATTACAATTTCTTTAAGCAAGACGTAATTTTGAGTGGTAAATATAGACAATACAGTAATTTGAAAATGGTATTATATATGCCGCCAAATTCAGGAATTGTCTTATGAAGCCGGAAAGCTCAAGCCGTTGCGGAATACGGAGCATAAAGAATCGGCGGCTGATGATAACCATAATATGTTGGCAAATGAAGAAGAAGCTGGGAAATGATTTTTATAGAAGGGATGATGTGCTGTTGATCGCCCGCGAACTGATAGGAAAGATCCTGGTGAGCCATCTGGATGGAATACTGACATCCGGGCGCATTGTAGAATGCGAGGCCTATGCCGGGCTAAAGGACAAGGCGGCCCATTCTTTCGGCGGAAGGCGCACCAGCCGTACCGAGACGATGTATTCTCCCGGAGGGGTAGCCTATGTGTACCTGTGTTACGGAATACATCATCTTTTCAATATAGTCACCAATGTAAAGGATGTCCCGCAGGGAATACTGATCCGTTCGCTTGAACCCGTGAAGGGAATCACGGACATGTTATTGCGTACGGGAAAGGAGAAGGCCGATAATTCCTTAACACGTGGGCCGGGAAATGTCACCAGGGCCATGGGCATCTCTACCTCGCACAATTCAACCCCGCTTACTGGAACCAGGATATACGTAGTGGATGATGGTTTCCGCTATCCACCCGCATCTATCCAATCGTCGCCCCGAATTGGTGTCGACTATGCCGGTGCGGATGCATTGCTGCCTTATCGGTTTTTTGTGAAGGGAAATGGGTTTGTCAGTGGGCGCCCGAAGTAGTTTAGCAAGTAGGAACCACGAAGACCCGAAGGCACAAAGAGGCACGAAGGAATACAATTAGCCAATTTGGTAATTTGATAATGTGCCAATGAGTCGTGCTACTAGAAGTCCTTGTGTTCTCTGTGCATCCTTTGTGTTCCTTGTGGTTAGCTGTATTCCTTCGTGCCTCTTTGTGCCTTCGGGTCTTCGTGGTTCAGCTTAAAAAACGCCGCTTCCATCTTCTCCCTATCAAATTCCTTTTCATTATTGGCAAGCCAGATAGTGGCCACACCATTTCCAATGAAGTTGGTGATGGCCCGGGCCTCCGACATGAAGCGGTCAACTCCCACCAGCAAGGTCAACCCTTCTATCGGGATCACCTTGATAGTGGCCAGTGTGGTCGCCAGTACAGCGAAGCCACTGCCCGTTACACCCGCCGCGCCCTTAGAGGTGAGCATCAGAATGCCAATAATGCTCCCAACCTGTGTCCAGCTCAAATGGACATCGTACACCTGGGCAAGAAAGATCATACACATGGAGAGATAGATGGTGGTGCCATCGAGATTGAATGAATAGCCCGTTGGCACAACGAGTCCCACAACCGGTTTTGAACAACCCATGCGTTCCAGTTTTTCCATGAGCGAAGGCAGCCCCGCTTCTGAGGAGGAAGTACCCAGCACAACCAATAGTTCCGCACGGATGAAATTCAGGAAGCGAAGAAGCCTTACACGGTACATGCGCAGGATCAGTCCCAGTATACCGAAGATAAAAATGGCCATCGTAATGTACACGGTGCCCATCAGCTTCGCGAGTGGAATGAGGGTGGCAATGCCATAGGTGCTCACCGTGTATGCCATGCCTCCGAATGCTCCGATGGGTGCAAGCAGCATGACAAGATGAAGACCCTTGAACACATATTTGGAAATGGATTTGAGGAGTACGATGACCTTTTCCTTATGCTTATAGAAATTCAGTGATATGCCGAGAACGATCGCTAGCAATAGCACCTGGAGCGTCGCATTTTCTTTGAAGAATTTCCACCAGCTAAATGATTTGCCGGCCCTGGTATAGGCCGAGATATCGCCCGTCTTTACCGCGTGCGTATCCACACCGCTCCCGGGCTGAATAAGCAGGGCCACCAACACGCCGATCACGAGGGCGAGGGTGGTCACGATCTCGAAGTACAGGAGCGCCTTGCTTCCAACGCGGCCCACTTTTTTCAGATCGCCCATGCTCACAATGCCGAGTGTGATGGTAAGGAATATGATGGGAATGATGAAGAGCTTCACGAGACTGATGAATACGCCGCCGAGTACTTCGGCGAGTGTGGTCTTGAAGCCGAGGTCCTGCCCCAGGAATCTCAACGAGAAAGGCTTATCGATCACGGGATACAATGCAAAGCCCGGCGTAAAATGCCCGACCAATACACCGGCTGTTATCGCGATCAGTACCCAGAAGGTGAGGTTGGTGAAAAGCTTACGCATGTTCTAAGATAAGGATGTTCGCGCAACGCCAACGTGAATCGTGAATCGTCAATCGTGAATTGAACACTCCGACATTCAGGCCTTGCGTTTCGTTATGAAAACTCGAACCCTGAGTCATGAATCTTCAATCACGAAACGTAAGTTCAAACTGGCGGAGGGTGCAATTCACGATTGACGATTCACGATTCACGTCGAGGATTCACGTCGAGGATTCACGCTGAGGATTCGCGTTAAAATTTTGGGCAGTTCAACTTCTTCGTACTCGGATCGCTTGGTTTCTTGATATAGATCAGCGAGATCTCGACGCCACCCCTTGAGTTGGATGCGGCCTTCAATGAGGAAGTATTGATATCATAGGAAGCACCGAAATGCCATTCTCCGAACTCCAGTCCCATATAAGGAATAAGTGCGTCCTGGAAACGATACCAGCTACCGAGATAGACATTTGTTGGATTTTCTTCATCATTATTCACATTCAGGCAGAAGGCGCCTCCGAGCATGGTGTTGTGGGCCTTGGCCTGCATGCTGTGATTTGCCGCAATGTGAAAGGAATTATAGGTACCAACCGGTATCTTGGCGCCGCCCTGTATAGTGGTCCTGGCATTCAAAACGAAACTCCCTTCCTGGAACGATTCTTTCGGGCGGTTGATATGGTACATGGATGCACCGAGGTAGTAATTATTATATCCATTGGTCGAGCCCGTGAAGATCAGGCCCGCATTGAGATCGAAATAATTCAGGTTGACCTGGCTCGAGGAGAAGCTCTCGCTGGTCACGCCGGTAAAACCGAACGGAGTGAGCTGGTCCTGGAATTTGAGATTCGCTGTGTTGAGCCGTTTATTCATATAAACTCCCTGGAAGCCGGCGCCGATATGATTATACCCGTTTTCATCCAATCCCTTGTGATAAGCCATCGAGAGGCCATAGTAGGTGCTGTTAAGAGCGCCGTCACCAGCCTTATCGCTATAACCCATCACACCAATCCCAAACTGATCTATCTCGGGGATGCGGGATTTCATCACACTCATATCAAGAGAAGCGGTGGTAGTGGTATAGGCATTGCTGATAGAAGGCCATTGATTCCTGTAGTTGGCGGAAAAACGGAAAACGCCGTCGAACTTACCGGTCAGTGCCGGGTTCAACGTCATCGGTGATGCGAAGAATTGGGAAAAATTAGGATCCTGTGCCGTCGCCACGCTCATTAAACCAAGGCAGACGATCAGGGTCGAAAGGAATTTTTTCATCACAGCAATTAGGGTTTTTATCACTTGGCAGAGTTATCCTCCTCTGCCTGCCAGCTTTAGTAAACGTTTTTCTATCATGGAAATTGCCTGTTTCAGGGGCGTTTCCACGAAAAGGATGTGGAAAATACAACAATATACAGACCCACAAAAATCGACTATCGCTGCACATGAAACCTTATATCCCATCGCGCCGAACGGGATCGGGCCACATTTATAAGGGAAGGCTTACATCTGGACTTTTACGCCG
>DATHKS010000284.1:0-3375 GCA_035488975.1 Chitinophagaceae bacterium
GGCCTTCCTGCATAATATCAATCCCATTCTTATTCCACACCTGAAGAAGGCATGCCAGCTTTCTGATATGCAATCTGCCTTCATCGATACAGCAGTCTACCTTGCGTATTTCTCCATTGCATTGCCTGCGGGATGGATGATGCACAGGTACGGGTATAAAAAAGGGATTCTCATGGGCCTGCTATTATATGGGCTCGGCGCTTTATTATTCATTCCGGCTGCGGCCACCCGCGACTATCCCATCTTCCTTTGCGGTCTTTTCGTAATGGCTGCCGGCGCAACCTTTCTCGAAACAGTGGCCAATCCATACATAACCAAGTTAGGTGATCCAAAAACGGCGACACAACGACTTAACCTTGCACAGTCATTCAATGGAGTCGGCGCCTTCGTTGCACCGATCATCGGCGGCCAGCTCATACTCTCGGGAATAGAACATAGCAAGGAAGAATTGAATGGGATGACACCGGCGCAATTGACTCAATATCTCGACTTCGAAGCGTCCACAGTGAAGCTTCCTTACGTGGTCATTGGGGCGGTGGTACTTTTGTTGCTTGTCATTTTCTATTTTGCAAAACTGCCGGATATAAAGGACAGCGATGCGGAAGTAAGCGGTAAGTTTTCCTTCCGGGTCTTCCGGTATATCCATTTAAAATGGGCCGTCATCGCTCAATTCTTCTATGTCGGGGCACAGGTGTGCGTTGGTAGTTTCTTCGTGAGGTATTCAAGGTATGTGGCCGATGTGCCGGAAAAACTTGCGGCTCATTGGTGGTTCTTCGCCATGGTAGGATTCATGCTCGGCAGATTTTCAGGAACATTCCTGATGAAATATGTCAAACCCGTCAAGTTGCTGGCCATCTATGGCGTAACCGGCGTATTGCTGCTTTGCCTGGCATTGGTATTGAAGGGCAACGTGGCTGTTTATGTTGTGATGGTTACTCCGTTCTTCATGTCGATCATGTTCCCTACTATTTTTGCCATCGGCATCTCGGGGTTGGGTGAGGAGTCAAAGATCGGATCATCATTCCTCGTGATGTCCATTGTCGGCGGCGCGTTCTTTCCTTTGATCATGGGAAGGATATCGGATCTTACCGGGGGTAATATCCAGGTAGCGTATATCGTGCCGCTCATTTGCTTTGCGGTGGTTGCATTTTTCGCCATTAAATTCAGGCGGTTATCCCCGGAAAATATTTCGGCGGCGCATTAAAAAGTATTACATGAAAAGATATTGCCTCGCGCTGGACCTGGTCGATGATGAAGGACTCATCACCGGGTATGAGAATTATCACAAGGAGATCTGGCCCGGTATCAGGAAGAGCATTCTCGATTCCGGTATCCATAGCATGGAGATCTACCGTTTTTCGAATCGCTTGTTCATGATCATGGAAGTGGATAATACATTTACCTTTGAAGCAAAGGCGGCGGCGGATGCAGCTAACCCTGTAGTGCAGGAATGGGAAGCCCTGATGTGGAAGTATCAACAGGCCATTCCGGGTAGCCGGCCCGGGGAGAAATGGGTGATGATGGAGAGGATCTTTGTATTGTAGGGAGCATTTGGTTAAATAAGTTGATAAAGTTGCCAAGTTGATAGGTTGATACGTTCCCAGTGATCACGATCTTGTACCTGGTGTGTCCTTTGGGAAGAATAGAGGTCAATTAGTAAATGTGCCAATTAGTCAATGTGCAAATGTGCCAATGATCCTTATTCGTAGTGTCGCCACAAATCGTAGCACGCCTAATTTGCACATTGGCAAATTTGCACATTACCTCAATTAGCAAATTGCATTAACGATGACGATGTTTAAGATCAGCTAAAGTCATTACAGAGAATAGAAGATATATTCATATATGTTTAATCTGGAGAAAAAAGTAGCTATTATCACTGGTGCGGGCAGCGGCATCGGGAAAGCCATTGCGCTGTTATTTGCCAAACAAGGCGCTATCGTGTACATACTGGACTTCAATGGACAGGCCGCTACGGACGTTGAAAGTTTAATCCGTACAGAAGGCGGCCAGGCACATGGCGTGGGTTGTGATGTAAGTGATCCGGCTATGGTGAATGGAGTTGTGCAGGATATCGTGGCAAAGAATGGAGCGATCCATATACTCATCAACAATGCCGGCGTCGCACATATTGGTACGGCTGAATCTACGAACGCGGCCGACTTTGACCGGCTGCTCAGCGTGAATGTGAAAGGCACCTATCATTGTCTCCAGGCGGCGTTGCCATCTATGAAGACGGCGGGCGGCGTAATCCTCAACATGGCATCGGTGGCCTCTTCGGTAGGAATACCGGATCGGTTCGCCTATTCCATGACGAAGGGCGCTGTGACGGGCATGACCCTGTCCGTGGCAAAAGATTACCTGTCATACAAGATCCGTTGTAATTGCATTTCACCCGCGCGTGTACACACTCCCTTCGTGGATGGATTCATAGCGAAGAATTACCCGGGCAAGGAAAAGGAGATGTTTGAGAAATTATCGCAGACGCAACCCGTCGGCAGAATGGCCGAACCCGAGGAGGTCGCATTCCTTGCCTTATACCTGTGCAGCGATGAGGCATCTTTCATTACGGGTTGCGACTATCCCATCGATGGTGGTTTTATTAAACTGAATAATTAAGTAAAATGAAATTGATCCGCTTCGGCGATGCCGGACAAGAAAGACCTGGTGTTTGTATCGACGATGAACATTTCGATGTATCTGGTTTCATACACGATTACGATGAACGCTTCTTTGCCAATGGTGGCCTTCCACACCTTGCATGGATGATAGAACAAAACCGGACGATGCTGCGCAAAGTACCCAAACATATCCGGTTAGGTCCTCCCATCGCCCGCCCCTCCAAGATCGTTTGCATCGGGCTTAACTATGCAGATCATGCAAAGGAAACAGGTGCCGCCATTCCCCCGGAGCCGATCATCTTCCTCAAGTCGACCACATCCATCACGGGTCCATTCGACTCCATCGTCATCCCGAGGAATTCGGTGAAGACGGATTGGGAGGTAGAACTGGCAGTGGTAATTTCGAAAAAGGCTTCTTATGTCACGGAGGCGGAGGCCATGGAGTATGTAGGCGGTTATTGCCTGCACAACGATGTTAGTGAACGTGAATTTCAACTGGAGCGTGGCGGCACATGGGACAAAGGCAAGGGCTGCGACACATTTGCGCCACTCGGTCCCTGGATGGTAACGAAGGATGAAGTACCCGATGCCGATAACCTGCGCCTCTGGTTAAAGGTGAACGATAAATTGATGCAGGACGGCAACACAAGTAATTTCATTTTCAGGATACCTTTCCTCATTTCCTATGTCAGCCAATTCATGACGCTGCTGCCGGGCGATGTGATCTCAACCGGAACACCCGCAGGCGTGGGAC
>DATHKS010000285.1:0-6075 GCA_035488975.1 Chitinophagaceae bacterium
CGTATGTAGATGCGAAGAACAATTAGTACAATTTGGCAATTTGATAATTTGGTAATTTGATAATTGGGCGTGCTACGATGACTAGTTGTTAATTGGTGCTAGCAGGGTTATTATTTTTTTTCAGGTAAATAAAAAAGCTGGGTGAAATTACTTCACCCAGCTTTTTTTATAAGATCGCAGAATGCTAGTTATTCCGCTTCAATTTCGACGTTAATTTTCTTTTCGTAGCACGCCTCATTGGCTAATTGTACTCAAGCTCGTGCCTGCGTAAACGACCTTCCTCTCTTTCCTCCACCCGAACGGCGGCTGGTATTGCTAAAAGAGGCGGTTGGCGTCGGCTGTGGCGGCAATCCGTGCATCAGTGGAACATCGAACGCATGATCTTTCACAACGGGGATAGCCCTTCCGATCAGCTTCTGTATATCCTTCAGGTAGATCTTTTCTTCGTAATCGCAGAATGAAAATGCGATACCGTCCGCTCCTGCCCTTCCCGTACGCCCGATACGGTGCACATAGGTCTCAGGTATATTCGGAAGTTCGTAGTTGATCACGTGCGAAAGTTCATCGATATCGATACCGCGTGCGGCGATGTCCGTTGCAACGAGTATTCTCGTCTTGCGAGTCTTGAAATTATGCAATGCGGCCTGTCTTGCATTTTGGGACTTATTTCCGTGGATGGCCTCGGCACGGATCCCTGCCTTATGAAGATCCTTTGCGATCTTATCTGCGCCGTGTTTTGTTCTTGAGAATACGAGCGCCGTCTTTATGGCCTCGTCTTTCAATAAATGCACGAGCAGGGCACGCTTCGATTGTTTGTCCACATAATAGAGATACTGCTGAATGGTATCGGCGGTGGTGGCAGAAGGTGTTACTTCGATCTTCACGGGATTCTTAAGCAGGATGTTTGCCAGTTGCTGGATCTCCGGCGGCATGGTAGCCGAGAAGAACAGGGTCTGGCGTTGCGTCGGTAGCTTGGCGATGATCCTCTTCACATCGTGTACGAAACCCATATCGAGCATCCTGTCCGCTTCATCCAATACAAAGAATTTGATATCGCGTAAGGAGACATGACCCTGATTCATGAGATCGAGCAAACGACCCGGAGTGGCAACCAGGATGTCGACGCCGCGGCGTAGTGCACTGACCTGGTTGTATTGGGAAACGCCACCGAATATGACGAGATGCCTGAGGTCGATATACTTTCCATAGGCCCTGAAACTCTCTTCGATCTGTATCGCGAGCTCACGGGTGGGAGTAAGTATGAGTGCCTTGATATTCCGGCGGGCTTCCGGCTGACCTTCCTTTTCCTGGTGCATTAATTGCAAAAGGGGAATGGCGAATGCTGCCGTCTTTCCTGTCCCGGTCTGCGCGCAGCCGAGAAGGTCCTTATGTTGCAATACGATGGGAATAGCTTGTTCCTGGATGGGTGTAGGCGTGGTGTAGCCTTCATTGTGCAAAGCTTTGAGCACAGGCTCAATGAGCTGTAAATTGTTAAATGACAATTGAAAAATTAATTTGATTTAAGAATATGGTAAGGCTATCAACTTAGAAGTGTGATACTTTACCTGCCTTACGTTAAGCCATCACGGCATTTGAATGGAGTAGATCAAATCAAACTGAGTGAGAGATAACATACAAGACCACAAATATATACACTTTTGGGGAAAAAGAGGTAATTTATTTGAAAAGAGGCTGTTAAAGCAGGTTTAACTGTGAGCACCATAGTCGGCGAGGAATGACTATGGTGCACCGGATTCGGGCGATGCCGGCCTCATTTAGTAAAAAGTATGGAGCAGGAATGAGGCCGTAGTATCATTACTTTTTCCGACACTTGTTTTTCCTGCAGTTCATTGTCGCGGATATATGATCTCCATGCACCGTCCTGCATCGCTATCTCTTTCTTCTCTCCCGTTCCATTGAAGCAAACGAGTATGCGCTTCCAGTCGTCATTCACCCGTTGCCCATTGATCTCATAGACGACCGTACCCTCCGGCATTTTCTCATAAAATCTTATATCGGCCGCAATAGCCGCCGCCGTCCTCATTCGAAAGGCCGGGTGCCGCTTACGCATTTTGATCAATGCCTCCACGTATTTCACCAAACTGAGATTGGAGGTCTTCAGGTCCCAGTCTATCGCATTGATACTATCCGGCGAATCGAAGGAGTTCTCCACTCCTTTCTTACTTCGAAGGAATTCCATGCCGGCATGAAGGAACGCGATGCCTTGCGAACTTAACACGATGGATAACGCGAGGCGATCCATTTGTTTGCGTTCCTCCTCCGTTGCATTCTTTTCAGAGATGGCAAGTTTGTCCCAAAGCACATGGTTATCGTGGCATTCGGCATAGGTTACCGTTTGGTAAGGCTGCCTGGCATACGGCTCCTTCGAGTAATTCACTTTGCTGTAATCGATCTGCTGATGATAGCAGGAAGCAACGACGCCGAATTTTATCGATTCAGCAGTACCGGGCTTCCCACCGATGAATCCCCGGTCGTCATGATCAAATACACTTCCCTTTATTCCATCCCGTATATCGTCGCTGAAAACGGCAACATGATCCAATCGTCCCACATTCTTCTTTAACGCTCTCAGGGAATTGGGCAACGGTGACGCGCCTGCGGTCCATCCCTCGCCATACAGCAAGATCCCCGGCCTGATCGACTGCAGTTCTGCCGAAATGCTATTGATGGTGGCGATATCATGCACTCCCATCAGGTCGATACGGAAACCATCCACATGATATTCCCTGACCCAGAATTTCATGGATTCCAGGATGAACTTTCGCATCATCGGCCGCTCGCTCGCCGTCTCGTTGCCACATGCCGTTGCATTGGAAAATTTTCCATCTGCCGCCTGCCGGTAATGATATCCGGGCACTAGTTTATTGAAGTTGGATGTTTCTCCCAATGCCGTATGGTTGTACACCACGTCCATGATCACTCCCAGTCCATTCTGATGGAATGTCTTTACCAATTGTTTCAATTCCTTTATTCGGGTAGCACCACCCGATGCATTCGTTGCATACGATCCTTCTGGTACATTGTAGTTGAGCGGGTCGTAGCCCCAGTTATATTTTTCATTGGGTTGCGTCTCATCCACCGAGTTAAAATCGAATATCGGCAGCAGGTGAACATGCGTGATCCCCATTTCCTTCAGATGATCGAGGCCGGTAGACAGGCCCGCTTTATTCTTCGTTCCTCTTTCCGTCAGTCCTAAGAATTTCCCCTTTTGCCGAATACCGGAACTTTGGGAAATACTCGCATCCCTTACGTGCAATTCATAGATGATGGCATCTGTCGCGTTTCTTAATACAGGTCCCTTGTCATTCGACCAGTCATGCGGATCGGTTCCCTTCAGATCCAGTATCATAGCCCTCGTTCCATTTATCCCAACGGCTTTTGCATACGGGTCCACAATATCTTCTTTCCAGCTTCCATCGATGAGCAGCCTGTAGGTATAGAATCTGCCCTGCTGGTCACCCTGCAGTACGGCCTTCCATGTGCCGCCTTCACCACGGCTCATTTCAACAGTAGCGACAGGCGTTCCACCCATTTCCCTATCATATAGAATCACCTGGGCGCGCTTCGAAACATTCTCCGGCGACCAAATCCTGAACGATGAACGCACGGGCAGGTAGCTCAGACCAAGGTCTGATCCTTTGTACACGGGGTATTGAGCGAGATCATTGACCTGTGATCTTCCCGTCAGTAATGACAGAATGAACCCGGATGAAAGAAGCGTCTTCCTCATAAGTCTTGTGTTGCTATTAAAGATACTTTTTAAAATAACGGTGAGTTAACAGAAAAGCCGGCAAATTCTTTCTCAAACACCATGATTCCTGTAAATTGCTGCAATTCATCAATAAAACTTTCCTCGTGATATGGGAGACTTTCAGGTAAAGAAGCAGCCAAAGAAATACGATGTGGTTATTGTCGGGTCGGGTGCCGGTGGAGGAATGGCGGCGTATATGCTGTCGCACGCGGGGCTCAAGGTTTGTATTGTCGAGGCAGGCCCCATGTATGATCCGCAGAAGAACATTACCCAATTGAAGAATCCATGGGACTCTCCAAGGCGCGGTGCATCTACCAAATACCGGCCGTTCGGAGATTTCGATGCCTGTTACGGCGGATGGGGTCTCGAAGGCGAGCCTTTCACCAAGGCAGACGGCACCGATTTCGATTGGTTCCGCGCCCGCATGCTCGGTGGCCGCACCAATCACTGGGGACGCATTTCGCTCCGGTTCGGGCCAAAAGATTTCAAACGGAAGAGCATCGATGGACTCGGCGACGACTGGCCCATTGGCTACGAAGATGTGAAGCCGTATTACGACAGGGTGGATAAGATGATCGGGATCTTCGGTACAAATGAAGGACTGGAGAACGATCCCGATGGAATATTCTTACCCCCACCCCGCCCGCGACTGCACGAGTTGTTTATCAAGAATGCAGCTACGCAGGCCGGCGTCAGGGTGATACCGTCACGACTTTCAATTCTTACGCAAAAATTGAATGACGAAAGAGGCGCCTGCTTTTTCTGTGGACAATGTGGCCGCAACTGCAGTATGGCGAAAGCGGATTTCTCCTCTCCCAATGTCCTCATCTATCCTGCACTCAAGACGGGTAACATAGATATAATGCCCAATGCAATGGCCAGGGAAGTACTCACCGATAAGGAAGGTCTTGCAACAGGCGTATCCTATGTGAGTAAGGACGACATGCAGGAATACCAGGTAGAAGGCAAGGTGGTGATCCTCGCAGCAAGTACTTGCGAGTCTGCGAGGTTATTGCTGAACTCGAAGTCGCAACGGCATCCGAACGGACTTGCCAATAGTAGCAATGTTGTAGGAAAATATTTGCATGATTCAACCGGCGCCGCGCTGGGTGGTGTGCTTCCGAAACTCTTCGATCGTAAACGGTACAATGAAGATGGTGTTGGCGGTATGCACGTGTATTCTCCCTGGTGGCTGGATAATAAGAAACTGGATTTTCCCCGTGGTTATCATATTGAATACTGGGGAGGACAGGGACAGCCTTCCTATGGCTTCAACTGGGGGATCGAAAGTCTCAATGGAAAATATGTGGTAAAAGGAAAACAAAAGGAAGCCGGTGGCTACGGCGCTTCGCTGAAAGAAGATCACCGTTATTTTTATGGAGCTGGTGTTGGTATGGCGGGGCGTGGCGAGGCGGTGCCGATGGTCACGAACTACTGCGAGATCGATCCTACTGTAGTCGATAAATTTGGTATCCCCGTATTGCGGTTCAATGTGAAGAATAGCGAATACGAGATAAAGCAGGCCAAACACATGAAAGAAACTTTCAAGGAGGTGATGCATAACATGGGCGCGATCATTACCTGGGGCGGCGATGACGATGAGAAGAACGACTGGGGCCTGTCGAAGCCGGGAGAGATCATCCACGAAGCCGGAACGGTGCGCATGGGCAACGATGCAAAAAAATCCGCGCTCAACAAGAACAGCCAGGCACATGACTGTAAGAACCTGTTTTGCGTGGATGGAGGGCAATTCGTTTCGCAGGCGGATAAGAATATTACCTGGACTATACTCGCGTTGAGTATGCGGGCGAGCGAATATATCGTTGACCAGTTGAAGAAACAAAATATCTGATCGTGAATCGTGAGACGTGAATCGTGAATAACGTGAATCGTGAATAACGTGAATCGTGAGTCGTCAATCGTGAATGGAAGACACTAACTGGTTTGCACAGCTTTAAGACTGACGCTATTCACGATTGACGACTCACGATTCACGACCTCAATGGGAGATTAACTTATAAAAACGAAAATCATGGATCGAAGAAAATCATTGAAGATCATCGTCACCGGAACTCTGGCCGGCGGAGCCATAGCCACGGGCTGCTCACCTTCGGATAAGAAGGTGGAAGAAGTGAAGAAGGGGGAACCCCAGTTCGCCGTAGACCGGTACCCAGAGGAACTTAAACACGAGAAGGCCGTGCTTGCCGAAGGACAATTCTTCAGCGCGCACGATATGGCGACGATCACCCTTCTCGCGGATATCATTATTCCAAAGGATGAAATAAGTGGTAGCGCCTCCGATG
>DATHKS010000286.1:0-2905 GCA_035488975.1 Chitinophagaceae bacterium
CTCCAATATCTCGGCAGAACAATTCATAGGAATGAGCGGCAGCGGTTTCAAGATGGGGCTGGCGATTTCTACCTACGAATGGATGGCTGCAGCTACACTTCTCATCGTGGCCATATTCTTTATCCCCGTGTACCTGAAGAACAAGATCTATACCATGCCGCAGTTCCTCAGCCAACGATATAATGGAACTGTCGCCATGATCATGGCTGTGTTTTGGTTACTCCTTTACGTATTGGTAAATCTTACCTCTATTCTCTACCTCGGCGCCCTGGCTATCGAGAGCATCTCGGGCATCGATCGAACGCTTTGCATGTACATGCTCGCGATATTCGCCATCTTCATTACCCTCGGTGGGATGAAGGTGATCGGTTACACCGATGTGATCCAGGTATTCTTTCTCATTCTCGGCGGACTCGTCACCACCTACCTGGCATTGAACCTGGTTTCGGAGAAATTCGGGACAACAGGGGTTCTCAATGGGTTTAAGATAATGACGCAGCAGGCGAATGATCACTTCCATATGATATTCAAAAAAGACAATCCAAATTACATGGACCTGCCAGGACTCACAGTGCTTATCGGCGGCATGTGGATCGTGAACCTGAACTACTGGGGTTGCAACCAATATATCACTCAGCGCGCATTGGGTGCCACGCTTCCTACAGCAAGGAAGGGTATCCTGTTTGCCGCCTTCCTGAAATTACTCATGCCGGTGATCGTTGTATTGCCGGGCATCGCCGCCTATGTGCTGCACCAGCAGGGCGATTTTCAGCATGAGATGATGATGGGTTCGGAGATAAATCCCGATAAGGCCTATCCTGTATTGTTGAATTTATTGCCGGCGGGACTGAAGGGTCTCGCATTCGCGGCATTGACTGCCGCGGTAGTTGCCTCACTTGCGGGGAAGGCGAATAGCATCTCGACGATCTTTACGCTGGATATCTTCAAGAAGAAACTCGAACCGGATGCGGATGAAAAACGAATGGTGAAGGTCGGGAAGATCACAGTGGTGGTGGCCATGCTCCTCGCAGTGCTCATTGCGCCGCTGATGGGGATAGATAAGAAGGGCGGCTTTCAATATATACAGGAATACACGGGCTTCGTGAGCCCGGGCATATTCGCCATGTTCATTCTCGGTTTTTTCTGGAAGAAGACCACATCGAGCGCGGCATTGTTTGCCACGATCGGTGGGTTCATATTATCACTTCTATTCAAATTCATGCCGCGGGTCGTGGATCTGTCGTTCCTGTCGCGCTATGGGTTCTCCAAGGCCAATGAAAAAGGTGTGTACGAGATACCTTTCATCGACCGGATGGGGTTTGTCTTCGTCATCTGCGTTGCCGTAATGGTCGTCATCAGCATGTACGAGAATAAGAAAGGCATTGTACCCAAGGGCCTGGAGATAGATAGGAAGATGTTCAAACTCGCGCCTGTCTTTGCCGTCGGAGCATTGATAGTGACGGGAATTTTGGCGGCGTTGTATACGATTTACTGGTAATAAATTTGGCAATTTGATAATTTGGTAATTTGACAATGACCCTCTAATTCGACAGGACTTTTATTCTGGAGTAAACCCATTATCAAATTATCAAATTGCCAAATTGTATACCTTCGTGCAGTTGTGTTAAAACTGTCAACTGCAATAATACTCTTCTCCTTCATGGCGCAAATGTTTGGCCGTGAATTCTACTATGTCGATTACTACATGGATAGCGCAGCATATGCAAAGAACTGTGTCAATAAGGCGCGTCCTAAGATGCATTGCAATGGCAAGTGCCAGCTCATGAAGAAGATCCAGGAGCAGGAGAAGAAAGACCAGGAGAACCAGGAGCATTCCTCCGTTTATAAGGTGCAGGTCCTTTCCTCCCGGTCTTGGTTTGCCGACGGCAATTTCTTCCTGCCCACATCATATCTGCGAGCTCATTCCAGCTTGATCGCCGATTCTCCGGTCGACAGGCCTTCTTCTGTCTTTCATCCGCCGGACATAGCCGTTCAGGCTTGATCTTCGAATTATTTTTTTTGGTATCGACCGACTGAGGTTGCTTCTTAAAGCTACCCTCTCGTTGCTTCGGTACCTTAACCACACGCGCATAGTCACAAGGCCATGAGTGTGTAGACTTCAACCATGAAACATATTTTATTCCTGGCGGCGGGCCTCCTGCTGTCAGCTATTCTTTCTGCGCAGGTGAGAGGCAGGATCATCGACGGCGAAACCAGGGAACCACTCGAAGGCGCTACGATCATTTCAGGCGATCAGCAGACACTGACATCGGCAAAAGGCGAATTCCTTCTTCCCTTTGCTGCATCAGAAATTAAAATTTCCTTTACCGGCTACGAAAGCCAGGTCGTGTCCGCCAACAAGCATCCGCTGCTCGTTAGCCTGATAAGGATCGACAATAATCTCGATGAAGTGGTCCTGAGTGCGAACCGTACTTCGCAGCGAAGACGGGAGGCGCCGGTGGCGATAGCCAGCATCGGCAAACAGATAATGAATGATACGAAGGCCACACGCCTGGACGAATTGCTCAATAAGATCAGCGGAGTGAACATGGTGAATCTCGGCAACGAGCAACACGAGATGAGCATCCGCCAACCAATGACGACGAAGAGTCTCTTTCTTTACCTGGAGGATGGCATCCCCATCCGCACTACGGGCCTCTATAATCATAATGCCTTGTTGGAAATGAATCTTCCTGCAGCCCGGCAAATAGAGGTCATCAAGGGACCGGCTTCATCGATCTACGGAGCAGAGGCGATCGGCGGCGCAGTGAATGTGATCACCCAGTCCCCACCCGCATTCTTTACCGGTATGGCAAGCATTCAAGTGAACAACGCGGGATACAAGCGCGGCGAATGGCAGGTTGGAAATACTACCGGTAAATTCGGCCTGCTCATCAGCGGCTAT
>DATHKS010000287.1:0-4434 GCA_035488975.1 Chitinophagaceae bacterium
TCGATAACGCAATGTAAATCCCTTTGTCTCGCTCACATTATGTTCGAATAATCTTCGATCAACATCGTTACTAAATCCAACATAACTCTTCCCACTCGCCGCCGAATACAACACATACACATACCACATAAAAAAAGGACCTGTTGTTTTGCAACAGGTCCTCTGTGGTGTGGGGCGGGATCGAACCGCCGACACAAGGATTTTCAGTCCTTTGCTCTACCAACTGAGCTACCGCACCATTCCTTTTCCGCCACGGCGGATACCGCACCTTCCTTTTATTCTTTCAATGGGAAAATCCCATCCACTTTCCCTTTCGGGGCAGCAAAAATAGGAGATTCAGGCATAAATCGGAAATGTTTTTCACTTCTTTTCTACATTCCGTATTCGCTTAAAAACTTGATCCGCATTATCTTAAGCTGCTCCCAGTTGAAATTCTGGTCCGCCAGCTCTTCCTGCGCTACCTGCAATGAAGAAGTATCGCAGCTCTTGAAATAATCGATGATCTCGTCCTGCTCATCCTCATCCAGCATCTCGTCGATGGCATAGTCGAGATTGAGCTTCGTTCCGCTGGCTGCAATGGTCTCCATTTCCTCCAGCATTTCATCTATTCTCCATCCCTTATTCTTCGCAATGGTCTCCAGGGAGACCTTCTTATCGGTATTCTGAATGATATAGACCTTGTTGCCGCTCTTGTTCACCACACTCTTCATCACGAAATCATCCGGCTTCACGATATCATTGTCCTTCACATATGTGGCAATCAGGTCCACGAAGGGCTTGCCATATCTTATGGCCTTTCCCTTGCTCACGCCCTGGCATTTCTCCAGGTCGGAGATCGAGGTCGGGTACAATGTGGCCATATCCTGTAACGATGTCTCCAGGAAGATCACGAATGGCGGCAGCGTCTTTTTCTTGGCCTCCTTTTGACGAACCTCCTTCAGCATTTCGAACAGTTTCTCATCGATTACTGCGCTCACCGGATTTTCCATGGCCTCTTCGTCATCCGCCATGGCTTCCTCATACAGGTTATTGAGGACTATCTTGAAGGATTTAGGTTTCTTGAGAAAGCCTTCGCCCTTCTTGGTGATCTTAAGCACTCCGTATTCTTCAATATCTTTTGCAAGAAATCCCTCCAGCAGCATCTGCCGGATCAGGGAATTCCAGAAATGACTTTGCTTATCGCTCCCGCTTCCAAAGGCGGCAAGACCTTCATGGCGGAACATTTTTATTTGCGGCGTGAGTCTACCCGTAATGATCAGCACGACGTAGTCCGTTGCGAATTGCTCGTTCAGTTCGCCGATGGATTTCAATACCGTTACCGTTTCTTCCTTCGCCTCTACCCTTTCTTTCGGGTGACGGCAGTTATCGCATTCCCCGCAATTGGGCGTATCGTATTCTTCTCCGAAATAGCTCATCAGCACCTTTCTCCTGCACACACCGGCTTCTGCATAGGCAACGGTCTCATTGATGAGTTGCGCGCCGACTTCGCGTTCGCTCAGCGGTTTATCGCGCATCAGGTGTTCCAGCTTACTCACATCCTTATGCGAATAGTACAGGACACATTTACCCACTAGTCCATCGCGGCCGGCACGACCGGTCTCCTGGTAATAATTTTCAATAGACTTCGGAATATTGTAGTGAATGACGAAACGAATATCCGGCTTGTCGATACCCATGCCGAACGCGATCGTAGCGCAGATGACCTGTACATCTTCATTTAGGAATTGATCCTGCCGCGTCGATCTTAGCCTGCTGTCGAGGCCGGCATGATAGGCAACAGCCCTGATGCCGTTCGCCTCGAGAATAGCCGCGAGCTCTTCGGTAGTCTTGCGGTTAAGGGTATAGATGATGCCACTGCTCGTCTTCATGCTCTTGATGAAACGGACGATGCTTTCATCCGTCTGCACCTTCTTTATTTTCGGCTGGATCTCGTAGTAGAGATTCGGCCTATTGAATGAAGAGATGAAAATATTGGGTTTGTGAAGGTCCAGGTTCTTGACAATATCGCTTTGCACCTTCGGCGTAGCCGTTGCGGTAAGTGCAATAACGGGGATGTCAGGATTTATCTGGATCATCATCTCGCGGAGACGACGGTATTCGGGACGAAAGTCATGTCCCCACTCGGAGATGCAATGCGCTTCATCCACTGCGAAGAATGAAATCTTCAGATCAGAGAAGAACTCGAGATTCTCCTGCTTGGTCAATGTCTCGGGAGCAACGTACAACATCTTGGTCTTGCCGCCCAGCAGATCGTCATGCACTTCCTTGATCTCCTTCTTGGTCAATGTGGAATTGAGAAAATGCGCGACATCATCACTACTGCTGTACCCGCGCACAAGATCCACCTGGTTCTTCATGAGTGCGATAAGCGGCGAAACAATGATTGCCACTCCTTCGCTGACCATGGCCGGTAGTTGATAACAAAGGCTCTTCCCGCCACCGGTCGGCATTATGACGAAAGTGTCGTGACCCGCGAGGAGCGATTCGATCACTTTCTCCTGGGTGCCTTTGAATTTACTGAACCCGAAATATTTCTGTAATTCTTTGTGTAGATCGAACCGGTTCTTATTAGGTTTGGTTTCCTTTCCCGCGGCCGGTTTTCTTGACCCGGCTTTCTTTGCTGTTGATGTTCCCATTACTCAATTATTTCCTGCTGCATTATTGCAATGATCATACTTAAGATAGTCCTTTTTGCCCGGGCAAGTCTTGTCGATGGTGCATATTTTCTACACAAGAACAGGCATTCATTCGCTGGTAAGTGTTAACACTAGTGGGGGCCGGGAAGGGGGAGCAGATGGTCTCACCGGGTCCGGCAGTCTATTGTACGCCTTCGCCCTGTTTAAAGGACTGCGAATTTACGTATCGTCTTCCGTTAAACATCCGACAAAGCGTTAAAATTCGGGAAGCTAACCAATACAAATAGCCGTTCGTGTCAAATCCTCTAATTTTGTCGCCATCGCCTGTTAATGCTTTACCATTACAGGCAGTTAATTATGGATGTTTCCATTAAGCAGATCGCGTTGAGAACTATTGAACTGGAGGCGCAGTCCATCTCGGGTTTGCGTGCCTATATCGATGAGAATTTCGAGAGAACGGTGGCCGCGATTGTGGCCTGCCGCGGCCGGATCGTGATCAGTGGAATAGGCAAGAGCGCTGTTATTGCGCAAAAGATCGTAGCCACACTGAATTCCACGGGAACCCCTTCTATTTTCATGCACGCCGCCGATGCGATCCATGGTGATCTCGGGATCGTGCAGCAGGAGGATGTAGTAATGATCATTAGTAAGAGTGGTGAAAGCCCAGAGATAAAAGTGCTTGTTCCTCTCATCCGCAACTTCGGCAATGTGCTCATCGGAATGGTCGGCAGCATCGACTCATACCTGGCCCGCCAGTCCACTATCGTACTCAATACCACGGTGGAGCAGGAGGCCTGACCCAATAATCTCGCTCCCACCTCCAGCACCACGGCGCAACTGGTAATGGGCGATGCCCTCGCCGTTTGCCTGATGGAGTTAAAGGGATTTCAACGGGAAGACTTTGCCAAATTCCATCCGGGGGGCACGCTGGGAAAGAAGCTCTATCTCCGCGTATCCGATCTTTACGAAGGCAATGAGAAGCCACGGGTCTTACCATCGAGCAGCCTGAAGGAAGTAATCGTGGAAATGACACAAAAGAGGTTAGGCGTTACCGCGGTAGTGGACGAGGCCGGAATATTGCTTGGCATCATAACGGATGGCGATCTGCGCCGCATGCTCCGGGATAGTTTACAGCTGGAGGCGAATGTGAGGGCGGCCGATATCATGACCCGCAACCCAAAGACAATTTCTCCGGAAGAGCTCGCGGTGGCGGCGCTCGATGTATTGCGTCAAAATGGAATAACACAAATTGTGGTAGTGGACAATGGAAAATATGTTGGGATCGTACACCTGCATGACCTGATCCGTGAAGGCATCATATGATGCAGGCCGTGTAAGAAAAAAAGGTATTCTCCGTCCAATTTATCAACTTTATACAATGAATGAAAACCGCTACGTTGCAATCATGGCCGGTGGGATCGGAAGCCGTTTCTGGCCAATGAGCCGGCATAACCACCCGAAGCAGTTCCTGGATATACTGGGCACCGGCAAGACCTTGATTCAACAGACGGTTGATAGATATAAGAAAGTGGTTCCGCTGAAGAATATTTACATTATCACCTCGCGGGAATATGTTCAGACGGTGAAAACACAGTTACCTGAATTGCCGGTGGGAAACATTCTCGCGGAGCCTTCCCGCAAGAATACAGCCCCTTGCATCGCCTATATCGCCTTCAAACTACAGCAGAGGGATCCGGAGGCATTGATGATAGCATCGCCGGCAGATAATCTCATACTGGATGACCAGGCTTTTCTTGAGACGACGGCACGTGCATTCGACTTCGTCGATTCCATCGAT
>DATHKS010000288.1:0-3083 GCA_035488975.1 Chitinophagaceae bacterium
GGTCTCGGTGTATTGAAGACCCAGGCCGAACAGATGAAAGTGCAGTTCGGAAGCGCGCTCGCCAATGAAGCAAAGGCAAATGCCTATATCACTATTCCTGGCTTGCGTGGAATGCCTGCGAAGGAAATAAGTGTGAAGAACCTGGCGAATATCATACAGGCGAGAATGAGCGAGATCATGGATTTCGTTACCTATCATTTGAAACAGGTAGGACTCGATAACAAATCATTGAATGGGGGAGTGGTTCTTACGGGCGGCGGCTCTCAACTGAAGCATCTCATCCAGCTTACGGAATATACCACGGGATTGCCTGCACGCATCGGCTTCCCGAATGAGCATCTTGCAGCAGGACATATCGAGGAGTTGGCGAAGCCGACCTATTCGACCTGCATCGGTCTTATCCTGAAAGGGTATGATGACTATGAACACAACCGTAAGCAATTCGAGAAGGAATACAAGAAGGTGGAAGTGCCGGTGGGCCTGAAGAAGGCAGAGATGGAAGACGAAGAAGATCCGGAGGAAATGGTGAGTGTACAGAGGGTGAGGCAACGCAAGAGTCTCAACAACTTCTGGGGGAAATTCAAGGACGGGATCATTGATTTGTTTAAGGAGGAAGAGGACAAACATTTGTAATTAAAAAGTAAAAAGTAAAAAGTCAAAAGAGTGCCTGCCAGGGGCATCGATTGACGATTGCCGGTTCAGTTTTCACGGCGACGAATTTTAAAAACATTATCTATGATACATTTTGATCTGCCAAAAGAAAAATCATCCATCATCAAGGTAATTGGTGTAGGTGGCGGTGGTGGCAATGCAGTTAACCACATGTTCAGCCAGGATATCGAAGGCGTCAATTTCATAATATGCAATACGGATGCGCAGGCATTGGCGAATAGCGGCATTCCCAATCGTGTACAGTTAGGGCCCCACCTCACACAGGGTCTTGGCGCGGGAGCGAATCCCGAGATAGGCCGGCAGGCTACTGAGGAATCGCTTGACGAACTCAAGGGCATACTCGAGGTCAATACCAAGATGGCGTTCATTACCGCGGGAATGGGAGGTGGAACCGGCACAGGTGGTGCACCCATCATTGCAAAGATCTGTAAGGATCTCGGCATACTCACGGTGGGTATCGTGACCACTCCATTCGCATACGAGGGAAAGAAGAGACAATTGCAGGCGGAGGAAGGCATCAAGACACTCAAGGGCTATGTCGATACGCTGCTCGTCATCAGCAATGATAAGCTGCGTCATCAATTCGGAAATCTCAAGATGCGCGAGGCCTTCGAACGGGCGGACAATGTATTGGCTACTGCGGCAAAATGTATCACGGATGTGATCAACAGCACGGGCCAGATCAATGTGGATTTCGCGGATGTATGTACGGTGATGCGGAATGGCGGCGTTGCCATCCTGGGAAGCGCCTCGGTTTCGGGCGAGGATCGTGCACACAGGGCGATCGAGGAGGCATTGAATTCTCCGTTGCTGAATGACAATGATATTCGCGGAGCGAAATGGATACTGATAAATATTAACTCGGCCGAAGGCGAACATGAATTCACGATGGATGAGGTGGAGATCATACAGAATCATCTCGTGGGCCAGGCGGGTGAGGGTACCGATGTGATAATGGGATTGGGTTACGATAATGCATTGGGCGACAAACTGGGCATCACGCTCATCGCAACGGGTTTCCAGCACAAGGATCCTTTCAGCAAGCCAATGCCGAAGAAGCCTGAGGCAAAGAAGGAAGAGAAGATAGTGATGGTATTGAACCAGCAGGAACAGGCTACGAAAGTTGTCCCAACAAAATCGATAGAGAACAAATTACACGCGGTGCCTGCGAAGACCGACATGCTTGCACCGAAACTCGTTGATGAGTCTCACGTGATGGAGACACCGATGCCGCACATGCAGGACATGATCGAAAGGGAATTCATCAAGGATGAGGAGCCGGTATTGCATTTTGAACTATCGGGAGAGGCTGTGGTCAAGCCAAAAGACGAAAAAATACTTGGGGAAAATACGTTATTTGCCGACAGTAATAATACTGTTAGCAAAATGTTGTTGGTAGAAAAAAAGGAAGAGCTACATTCGGGTTACCAACCTCGAACCTCATCCTCCAACAGCAATTCAGAAGATTCAAATTCAGAATCCCTATCCCCTTTTATTAGTAAGAACGATCAGGCGCTTAGCGCAAAAAATAGTAATACTCCTTTGCCTGCAGCATCGGGAGGTTACCTGGCCAGACCATCCAATATCTACGCGGAATCAAAAGCAGAGGTATCTACCTCAATGCCTTCCGTAGAAGAGCCGGTCCCTCCATCAAATGTTGCCGCAAAGGAAGAGGAAGAACTCCTCGACTTGCAAATGCAACTGGTAGAAAGGGATGACATTCCGGCGGCGGCTAAGCCGTTGGCCCACCAGGCTCAACCACCTTTGATCCCCGAAGCTGAGGATACTGCAATGCAGGACGAAGCTGACGAACAAAAACGTAGGGCGGCTGAAAGATTGCACAAGTTGCGCAACTTGTCATTCAATGTTAATGCAGCTGACCCCAATAATGAGTTTGAAACTGTGCCGGCATATATCCGCCGCAATATGGAATTATACAACAGTGTATCCCATATTGAGAACTTCTATAGCAGCTACGAGGTCAAGACCGACCAAAATAATCAAACACAGATTAGCACGATCAACACATTCTTAGACGGGAAGAAACCCGACTGACCGATACCTCCTGCTCATGATATGAGCAGGAAAAGTTTTTTCGTTCCAATGAAGCCGCTCTAAAGGCTTGTTTTTAGTTGTTCCCTCCCGATTCATCGGGAGGGTTTTTTTTTTCAATTTGGTAATTTGATAATTTGGCAATTTGAGAATGATCCTCATGAGGAGAGTCATTGCAGATCGGAGCACGCCTCATTACCAAATTATCAAATTGCCAAATTATCAAATTGACCTACAGATCATCATACTTATACTTCCTCACCGTCAAGTACACATAAAATCCTGCATAGACAAGTGCGGCGGGTAGCATGACAGCCATGCCCGGAATATTGCGATACAAGTCCTCTGCCTTTGGAAAT
>DATHKS010000289.1:0-8344 GCA_035488975.1 Chitinophagaceae bacterium
ATTGGTGAACAGGCTTGCGATGAGCAATGAGGCATATACTTCCTTCGGCTCTTCGAGAAAATTAATGATACGTCTTGCGGCGGGATGCTGCTTGGTCTTGAGCATATTCACATCCTTTCCATTCAGGGAAAAAATCGCTACCTCGGCGCCGGAGATCGTGAATGAAAGAAGGAGGAGGGCCAAAAGCAGGATGACCAGCAAGGTGATACTCTTTGTATCCGTCACCAGTAAAATGAATGAAAGGTTTGAATACAAAAAATGAATGATCGAATGACTATCCAATGCAAGTGGTTTTGATGATATGTTGAACCGCTTACACGGTCTACGCGGTTCCTTCCCAGGCCTGGAAGGCCCCGTGGCTGCGAAGTTATTGCTTAATTAAATATGCTTAGAAAGGAAGATTTTCCGAAGGATCTCCGATGGGGGCGTCTGTACTTCCCATGTTTTCTATTCCACCTTCACCGGAATGGCTGTTGCCGTCCATTCGTTTATCCAGCATGATGAGATTATCGCCAACCACTTCGGTCGCGAATTTGCGATTCCCTTCCTTGTCTTCCCAACTCCTGGTACGCAGCCGCCCTTCGATATAGACCAGGCTGCTTTTATGAAGATACTTTTGAGCCAGTTCAGCCAGTCCGCGCCACAGTACTACGGTGTGCCACTCCGTCTGGGAGACCAGCTTACCAGATCTGTCCTTAAAGGTTTCGGTGGTGGCGAGGGGGAATTTAGCAACTGCAATATTGCCCTCGAGGAACTGTACATCGGGATCCTTCCCTAGATTTCCAATCAGCATCACTCTATTTACGCCTCTCATACGCTTGTCATTTTATCATTTTAATTGTTCTTCTCCAGGCTTCGAGTCTACTTAAAGTTAATTTTTTTTGGTCGTAAATGAAAATTTAACCCTCCTTCCTGATTTCGTGCAGGCTGATGTTCAACTCAATCGTGAAAATCCCCAACTGGTCTAACTTTTAACGGCTACTTAACGGGCCGTATTGTACTTTAGCCTTGTCTATTTCAACGATTAAAACCTGAGAATATGAAAAGATATTTACCTTTTTTTTCGCTTGCCTTAATGGCCCTTCTTTTAGGCAGGGATACAACGGCCCAGGCGCTGGCGCCCGACCAGAATCCGAACTTCACAGTCAGCCGTGATAAATACATGCAACTTGCCGATTCGCTTACCCGTTGGGAAAGTACGACGACACAGGAAACTTATAAAGCCATCGATTGGCTCGCAGACAGAAGAGAGGCTAGAATGGACCGCCGCGAATTCAGGCAGCAGCTTCGCCTGGAAAGAGCGAGATGGGGTACGGACTATTACGATAGCTACTACAATAATTACCCCGTGTACCGTAATCCCTGGAACAGCTACCGCCCCTACAATCATGGAAGCTATCGCAGGAGCAGCTCCCTTTATTTAAATCCATGGGGATTCGGATACAGGTGGCACTAAAAAATAATAGAGTCAATTAAATGTGCAAATTAGCCAATGTGCCAATTGTGCGTGCTTCGACACGAAATACTTTTACTGACCTGGATCATTGGCACATTTATCAAATTTTTCTTAATCAACTAAATCTCATTTTATGAAAAGAGGTGTACTATTCCTATTACCATTCGCCGGCGTTTTATTAGTCAGTAGTTGTTCCCACAAGGTGACCCGCATCGATCCTTCGGAGCAGGTAGATATCAGCGGGCGGTGGAACAATACCGATTCCCGGCTTGTAGCTGAGGATATGACAAACACAATTCTCAGCGCCAACTGGCTTACGGATCATATGGCGGCAAAGAACGGCCAGCGCCCCGTAGTGATCGTTGGTTTCGTCAACAATAAAAGCCATGAGCACATAGAGGCAGAAACATTTGTAAAGGATGTAGAGAATTCCTTCGTGACCACACAGAAGGTCAGGCTCGTGCAGGGAGGAAAGAAAAGGGAAGAACTTCGCGCTGAAAAAGCGGATCAGCAAACCAACTCCACTACCAGCAGCATGAAAAAATTCGGTCTTGAGCAAGGCGCCGATTTTATACTGCAGGGTTCAATCAATTCTATCGTCGACTCCCATAAAAGAAAAAAAGAGGTCTTCTACCAGGTCAACCTGGAACTGACAAACATCGAGACCAATGAAGTGGTTTGGATCGGTGAAAAAAAGATCGCCAAATACATTAAGAACTGATCATGGCCGCCCCGGACGGTGAATGTTAATGCCTTCGTGGCATTCAAATACTGACAACTTCATAGCACTGGCCCTTTCAACCCTTAACGGACGTATGCATGTTGCATCGAAGGATACATATTACCTATTTACTGACGGTTAGCGCAATTGCATTGATCATCTCTTCCTGCGCCAGCTACAATCAGCAGGTAAGTGGATATTATTCTAACCTGCGCCAGGGTAATTATGAGAAGGCGGCAAAGTCGCTCGATAATAATAAGCTGCTGAAGAAAGGCAGGAACCGGCTCCTCTTCCTTTTGGAGAGAGGCAAGGTCTGTCACCTCCTTCATCAATGGGATAGCAGCAATACATATTTCAATGAAGCGGACCTTCTTATCGAAGATGCAAGAACCTCGGCAAAGGATGTAATAGCCGGCAACCTGCTCAACCCGATGATGAAAGGATACAAGGCGGAGGATTTTGAAAAATACCTGGTACATTATTACAAGGCTCTGAATTATCTCCAGCTGAATGAGCCCGAAGAGGCCATGGTTGAAGCACGTCGCATCACACTGCAGACGAATGCACAGGAAGATAAGGTAGGAAATAAGAATAAGTATAGTGACGATGCCTTCTCACTGATGATGCAGGGCATCATCTATGAAAAGAACGGCGATATAAACAATGCATTCATAGCCTATCGCAATGCGGCAGATGTGTACCTGCAGAACAATGGCAGCTACTATGGGATCAAAATGCCACTCCAGCTGAAGAAAGACCTGTTGCGAACCGCCTATCAAAATGGGTTCATGGACGAGTTGAGCCGCTATGAAAATATCCTCGGGATGAACTACCAGAAAGATGAGCAGCCGGCCGGGGGTGAGTTGATCGTTTTCTGGGAGAATGGGTCCGCACCTGTAAAAGTGCAACAGGATATCTGGTTCTCGCTCATTAAGAATTCGGGTGGATTCTTCTTTACCGATGCTACGGGCGCATTCACTGTTCCTTTCGATGCCAGCAGCTACAACGGGGAAAGTTCAAAACTGGAAGACCTGCGGAGTTTTCGTGTTGCATTGCCCAAATATGAAGCGCAGGCCATCCGTTACCAGGGAGCATCACTACAATTGAATAGCCAGAGCTATCCTTTGGAGCCCGCGGAGGATGTAAACAATCTCGCCTTCGCAACGCTGAAGGAGAGAATGCTGAAAGAGCTTTCTTCCACCCTTACAAGGCTGGCAATAAAAAAACTCGCCGAGGCCGCCGTTCGCCCGAAGGATGTGAAGGACGATCCGAAAAAATCTGCAGAGGAAAAGAAGAAAGACCAAAAGCAGAAGAATCAGCAGGAGGCGCTGGCATTGGGCCTGCAGATATTCAATTTTGCTTCGGAGAAAGCCGATACGCGTAACTGGCAAAGTCTGCCGCATACCATTTTCTATACGCGGATTCCCCTGGAGAAGGGTGCGAATCCTGTGTCGCTCCAACTGAATGGAGTATCCTCTCCTCAAACACCCGTCACCGTAAATGGAAATGGCGGTCTTCAATTCTGGAACGTTTGCACCTTACAATAAGAACAGGTTAGAAGAGACTCTGCTCCGTTGTATCATCCAGGTATTGCCTGATGAATTTCGGAAAGGAATAGCTTTCGAATTCTTTGCCGGTCACCCATTCGCCATCGGTCTTTGCTGTCGGCTGCTTTAGGATCCTGATCCTTATGAACCGTCCTGCAATCAACTGGTGAGACAATTGCTGCTTACGCATGGGAGATACCGTTACTACTTCGTAGTTCTTTGCCTTGAGCCAACCGGCCGCTTCCGCCCTTTCGAGGATCGTTGGAACGGGTTCCTCACCCGCAGCTTCGATCATAGGGAATTCGTATAGTTGGTTCCATATATCCTTTGAGGTCCGCTGGCGGATCATCGTCTTATCTCCTTTTTCCAATACCAGGTAATAGAACCACCGGTTGCGGATATTGATCTTTTTTTCTTTTACAGGAAGCATATCCACTTCATCATTCAAATAGGCATGACAGGTTGTGTTGAAGGGACAGTTGTGGCAGACCGGGGCGGCAGGTTTGCATAAGGTGGCGCCGAAATCCATGATGGCCTGGTTGTACAGGCCTGCTTTCTTCTTATCCAGCAGCTGGCTGGCGAGATCGCTGAATTTCTTCTTGCCTTCGCCCGAGTCGATGGCGACTGCCAGGCCGAAGACCCTCGCGAGTACACGGAATACATTACCATCCACCACGGCATAAGGAAGATTAAAGGCAAAGGAGGAGATGGCGGCGGCTGTGTAGGGACCGACACCCTTCAATGCAAGTATTTCCTCATAGCTGTCCGGAAATATCCCCTTATTGGCGCTGGCGATATGGCGGGCGGTCTGGAGCAGGTTGCGGCAGCGGGAATAATAACCGAGGCCTTCCCATAATTTAAAGACCTGGGCATCGGGGGCGGCGGCGAGGGCCAGGATATCGGGAAAGGTCTCAATGAATCGTTGATAATACCCCAGTCCCTGCTCCACCCGGGTCTGCTGGAGTATAATTTCACTCAGCCATATCTTATAAGGATCCTTTTCACCTTTCCAAGGCATTTTCCGGTCGTTCTTCGTCTTATTCCACTCCAATAACAGGTCAGAAAACGTGCTCTTTCCCGCTTTTTTTCCAAGTTTTTGCATCCTTTTTTTTCTTGTCCGGGTTTAAATATCCGTCATTCTCAGAAAAACGGCTTGGAAATTGTTACAAAAAAAAACGCTATCCTGTTGACAATCATATTATTTTGTATTAAATTGGCATTCTGAAACCATTAAATCCCTGCAAAAATGAGAAAAGCCGATCTCGTTAACCAGATATCCGAAAAGACAGGAATTCCTAAAGTAGATGTCCTGGTTACACTCGAAACGATGTTCAAAGAAGTAAAGGACACCCTGTCAGCCGGAGAAAATATTTATATCCGTGGCTTCGGAAGTTTCATTACTAAGAAACGAGCTGCGAAGATCGGACGTAATATTAAAAAGAATATTGCAGTTCATATTCCTGAACATTATATCCCCGCATTCAAGCCTGCAAAGGAGTTCGTAGCCGAAGTAAAGAAACTGAAGGAAGTGAAGGCTGACGAAGGTCCTGGAGAGGACGCGTAGTCTATTTCGTTCTTCTTTAATAAGTCCGGAACATTCACAATAAACCAAGTTTATTGGAATAGTTATGCTTTCGGGCGGTAACTTCGCTTTCCAAATTATTTTAAGTGAAGAAACCGCAATGGATTACAATTGTTGCAGCGATAATTCTCACCGCAACAATTTTTGTTTTCGGTCGGAGAATGCCATCGAACAAGCCTGTTATCGTACAGGAGCACAGTGAAGATGATGGCCATCAACACGGCGCCGAGAACCCTCTCACTATCGATTCCATTTTACTTATTGCCAAAAAACAACTTAGTCCTGAGCAAGTTAACAGGCTTTCATTGCTTGAAGGTTCCATTTCGCGCGGGGATGTGAAGAATCAGCAAATGAAGATATACCATCAATTGTCTCATTTCTGGGGCGATTCAATGCAGTTTTTTGCTCCATACGCATGGTACGAGGCAGAAGCTGCAAGGTTGGAAAATTCGGAAAAAACCCTCACCTTTGCTGCCCGCTTATTTTTGGACAACCTGCAGTTGGAGGAAAACCCGGGAGTTAGGCAATGGGGTGCATTGCAGGCCAAGGATTTGTTTGAAAGGTCTTTGAAGATAAACCCGGAGAATGATTCAGCGAAGGTGGGCCTGGGAGCCTGCTACCTGTTCGGCAATATTTCTTCCAATCCAATGGAAGGGATCGCGATGATCAGGCAAGTAGTTGAAAAAGATAGTACCAACCTGTATGCGCAGCTCACGCTGGCAAAGGGTTCGCTACTTTCCGGGCAGTTCGACAAAGCGATAACCCGCCTGAATACCGTTAACCGTCTCAAGCCTGACAACATCGAGGCTGTGTTGATGCTGGCAGACACATACGAGCGGATGAATGATAAGAAGACTGCCGCGATGTGGTACCGGAAGAGTCTCGAATATATTAAGAGGACCGATGTCCGTGGGGATATCGAGAAGAGAATACAGGAACTGAGTAAATAAGTTTGAGGGTCGGATAGATGGATCGGTTCTTTGCCTGAAGGCTGGACACGATTCTGAGAAAGACATTAGACATATTATTATAAACAATATTTAAAAAACATTTGAGTATGCCTTGTGGTAAGAAAAGAAAGCGTCATAAGATTGCGACGCATAAGCGTAAAAAAAGACTGAGAAAAAACCGTCATAAGAAGAGAAACAAATAGTTCCTTTTCTGTATGCTATTACCAATGCGGCGATGTTATGCTATCGCCGCATTGGTAATCAGTTAACTGGTTGCTTTTCGTGTACGTACTGTTTGCATTCAACTCACCTCTGCTGCAACTCTTTCCTCCCGCATTCGTGTACGCATTACCTGCAGCCGGTATTTACAGCAATAAGGTGATTCAATTATGTAAGCTGTAATGAACAAAGAACTCATTATTAATGCAGCCCCGCAAGGTGTAGAAATTGCTTTGCTGGAAGACAGGAAGTTGGTAGAGTTACATAGCGAAAAAAGCGATGCTCGTTTTGCTGTGGGAGACTTATACCTTGGAAAAGTAAAGAAACTGATCCCCGGACTCAATGCCGCTTTCGTAGATGTGGGATTCGAGAAGGATGCCTTCCTTCATTATACGGATCTCAGCCCCTATGCCAGGTCGCTCCTCAAATTCACCGCTCTTACGATTACCGATAAAAGCGAGACGGGAAATGATTTTGGAAGGTTTGAAATAGAGCCCGAGATCATCAAGACCGGAAAGATCAATGAAGTACTGGGAGGCAAGCCTAATATTCTCGTACAGATATTAAAGGAGCCTATTGCAGCCAAAGGCCCGCGGCTAAGCTGCGAGATCTCATTGCCCGGCCGCTTCGTGGTCATTACTCCATTCAACAACATCGTGGCTGTTTCAAGGAAGATCCATTCATCCGAAGAAAGGAAGAGGCTGCAGAAGATAGTGGAGGCCATTAAGCCGAAGAATTTCGGCGTCATTGTAAGGACCGCCGCCGAGGGAAAGAATACTGCCGAATTGCACGAGGACCTGTCCGCACTCGTTGAGATGTGGAAGACGATCCAGCGTAACCTAAAAGGCGCGGTGCCGCCTGCGAAGATCCTAAGCGAGCAAACCAAGACGAACAGCATACTCCGCGACCTTTTGAATGCGGATTTTAATAAGATCGTCGTAAACGACCGCACGATCTTTACCGATACAAAGAATTACATCCAGCGAATCGCACCTGAAAAGGCCGATATCGTTTCTTACTATCAGAATGGCTCGCCGATCTTCGATTCGTTCGGGATCACGAAGCAGGTAAAATCGTCTTTTGGAAAAACTGTCAATCTCAATAGCGGGGCCTATCTCATCATTGAACATACGGAGGCACTGCACGTTATCGATGTAAATAGCGGGTATAAGAGCGTCAGCAATAACCAGGAGCAAAATGCGCTGGAGACCAATCTCGAGGCCGCCGAAGAGATTTCACGCCAGTTGCGTCTCCGCGATCTGGGAGGCATCATCGTAGTGGACTACATCGATATGAAGCTGCCGGAGAACAAGCGCAGGCTGATGGAGAAGATGGAAGAATTCATGGGACCGGATCGCGCGAAGCATGCCGTGCTTCCCATTTCCAAGTTCGGCATCATGCAGATCACCCGCCAGCGCATGAAGCCCGAGATGAACATCAATACCCAGGAGATCTGCCCAAGCTGTAATGGCACAGGCAAGATAACCTCTACCATGTTACTCGAGGATGAGATAGAAAAGAACATGAGCTATCTCATTACCCACAAACACAAGAATCTCAAGCTTATCGTTAACCCCATCATGCATGCCTATCTCACAAAGGGCTGGGCCTGGAAAACCAGGATGGCAAAATGGAATAAGAAGTTCGGGCAGAAAACCAGGATCGAAGCGGCCACTCACTACCACCTCACAGAATACAAGTTCTTCGACCAGCACGACGAAGAAATCAAATTATAAGAACGGCAACGTTCAAAAAAAGCCGGAAAGAATATCTTTCCGGCTTTTGCCATTATAGTGCATTTTTCTTATCGAAATCCCGCTAGGCTTTTCCCTGAATCCTATTGTCCCACAAGGAACACAGCATTGCAGA
>DATHKS010000290.1:0-4466 GCA_035488975.1 Chitinophagaceae bacterium
ATTTCCAAAGGCAGAGGACTTGTATCGCAATATTCCGGGCATGGCTGTCATGCTACCCGCCGCACTTGTCTATGCAGGATTTTATGTGTACTTGACGGTGAGGAAGTATAAGTATGATGATCTGTAGGTCAATTTGATAATGTGCCAATTCGACAATGTGCAAATGTGCCAATGAGGCGTGCTACGATGAGCAGCGCCATCTAGCCCAAAGGTATTGTCAAATTATTAAATTGATTTTGCGTATCAATGAGAGATTTCGCCTATCACGCACTATTGGCACATTTGCACATTGTCGAATTGGCTAATTATCAAATTGTCAAATTACAACAAGCTTCTTCGTCTCAATGATCACCCCGTTGGAAAGGATAATGCTTATGAAATAGGTACCTGGAAGCAGTCCATGCATACGGATGATATTGCGTCCATTCACTTCTTCCTGTCTTAATTTTTGGCCGAGCACATTCCAGATGACGATTGATTTTGCATTCAATTCCTTGTGAATACTCAGGAAGAATACATCCGTCGTGGGGTTTGGCCATAGCATGATGCTATACTTGCCCGGTATCGGACCTACGGCCACCGTATCGGAATAATTTGTGGATCCGGTATAGGGTACCAGCATCAACCGATAGAAACTTATTCCATGGTAGTGGTTTGTATCCGTCATTTCATAGTCGAGATTCACGACGCTGTATCCGTTAACTGCCTTTGATGGCACCGCACCAACATCTTTGAAATCCGCTTCATTGGCCAGTCTTCTTTGTACGATGAATGTCTTGACATTCATTTCCGGGTTGGTCCGCCAATACACTCTCACATGACCCGTATCGAGTCGATAGGCATTGAACCATAATTTCGTCTTGCCGGAGATCGGCTTGCCTGCAAATTTTGTGAAATAAGTATTGCTTTCCAGGCCAAGAAGGAACAAGCGGCTGTTGACTCCGCTATTGGATAACGCAGATCCCGTGGTCAAATAGCCCGGCACTGGTGTGCCGCGCGTATCGCTGGAATCCCAACTGTTGTCTTTGAATGCGGCATTGTAGGCATAATTGCGGTTCAGCGCAAAGGTTGAGCCCTCATCGCTGATAAGATGCTGAAGGATGATGTCGGCAGCATCGCCTAAAAGGCCACGGGTCTTTCCAATCTGCCAGGTCTTATTCACGCTTTCATTCACCAATGCATTTCCCGTTACTGCGCCTTCTCTTGTGCCGTTGAAGACCGAGACATAGTAGTCATTACCGGAATTGAAGTGACCGCGGATAGCCGCCGGTGTGTAGGCATCTTCGCGACTGCCGACGGGAAACGTGACGAGACCATCACCACGACGAAGATTCTCGCGAAGTAACAGCCCGCTGCCGGGTTGATTGGCGGTGACGAAGAAATGGCTCGAATCGTATCCCGATATAATGCCTGGGTTGCCATTCCCGATCACCATTACCTGGTCGCTGAGAAAAAAATGTCCATCGTTGAAACTGATCTCCTTTCGCACCTTTGCGCTTCCACCATAGAGCTCTACGCCTGCGACATTCTGAATTCTTATTTTGGAGAAAGAGGGACCTGATCTCGTTGCGGCATTGTAGCCACCGCGTATTTGCTGGCGTTTGTTCGAAAGGAAACGGATCCAACCGCCTTCGCCTGTTGTTCCGTTGCCGGCGCTGCTTTCATCGGTGATGAGTGCGAGCGGATCATTCTCCCAGGTTCCACCGGAAAAATTAACGAAAGCATTCTTGCCCACACCCAGGCTGCCGCGATTGATGACATCGGAGAATATGGTGGATGAATCACCGTTGAAGAAGATCTTTCCTGCCTTAGGAATATAGAAACCACTCTGTGAAATTGCCGACTGCTGCCACCCGAGTGCCAGTAATAAAGAGAAAATGATATAGCGGTGAATTCCTGACATGCATTTTAAAACTCGGTAATGGTTACATATAATTTCAATCCTGATGGAATGGTCTGGTTGCCGGTGCCCGAATTAAGAAAACGCACCTTTACGCCTGTCGTAGAGGATATCCTCGCGGAGGCGATCGAGACGTTTGCCGGAAGGTCCTGGTCTGCAGAGATGCTCACACTTCCCCTCGTGGTGGTAGGTGTGTTTGCCGTGGGGATGGTCACTGTCGTTTCGAGCACGCCTGCAGAAAAAGTACTGAAAAGTGAATTCATGGAACCACCGGGAACTGTGGTATTCGAAGCAAAGGAGACTTCGAAGGATATTACATTCTTCTCCACCGTACCCTTGGCACCGAGTTTAACCGCGCCATGCACATCCAGCTTTGTGCTGCTGTTCGGCGTAGTAGTGTTGATGGCCACACTTCCGTTTCCATCGATACGCATGCGTTCATTGGTGCCTTGTGCTGTGCCACCTGTCATAAAGACCAGCGACTTTGTGGCTGTTCCGGTTCCAATCAGCAGGTTCTGGCCAAGGTTGTAGATGTATCCATCATTGGCCGCACCCATTACACCACCGGAATAAGCACTTCCGTTGATGCCCATGTCGATATAGTTGGTGGTCTCACTTCCGTTGTTGGCGGTAGCTACAATGTCTGAGGAGGCGCTGGTTCCCGCGGACTTGTTTTGTATGTTTAGTTGAAGATAACTATCGATAGTTCCTTTCGCTGCAATCGCATTGACGGAGGTAGTTGTCCCGGCATCAACCAGGAGTTTCTCTGGGTAGGTTGCATCCAGGGTGGAGGTTCCAATGGCAACACTTCCCTGCACCGCAAGTCCATTGGCGGGAGCGTCGTTACTCCTGAAGCCATTGCCGATCGCCATTTCTCCATTAGCCCAAATATAAGAAGTAGGAGCAGTGGAGCTGGCATCGGATCCAAGAATGATCGCCGAGTTCGGATCACCGCCAACACCGATCGAAATGGGGCGGCGGGTACCATTCGTTCCATCTATTCCATCCAGGATGGTCTGTCCATTGGTGCTGGAGTACCTGACGAATGTTCCTGCTGCGTTGCCGAGATAGTCGGCATCGCCCAACCACAGTTGTTTATTGTTTGTGATATTATATCCGAGTGCCAATGAGAAGCCGGTGCCGCCGTTGAATCCGCTGATGGAATTACCGGCGAACCTGAATCCCTTTGTGGGTCCTGCCTCTCCTGCGCTTTGCGATAAGGTGAGATCCGAACCTGGCGTGTTTGTACCGATGCCGAGCCTGTTATTAGTTGCATCCCAGAAGAGGGAGGCGTTATTCTGTGAAAGCAAACCTCCCGTTCCAATGAACGGCACGGAGCCTGCAGTTAATGAAGAAAAAAGAGGCGCCGATGAAAATGTTTTACTACCGGCGATGGTTTGTGCAGTCGTTGTTACCAGGCCGCGCGCCGTTGCCGAGGCGCTGGGAAGGTTGAATGTATGCACCGGGGAGGAGGATGAGATATTGAAATCCGTTCCCGTTGTTCCTACTGCGAATGTCTGGGTACCCGCCGTAAGACCATTGAGGCTCGTGATCGCGGACACGCTTATCATGTCGGATGCCTTCATCTTTCTTACGCTACCGGAAGGCTCGATCGTCAATATACTATCGGCCGCGAGGCCGGTCTGCACGCCATTCAATGTGAGCGGGTTTGTTCCTACTACATGCAACGTCGTAGAGGGCGTCGTGGTGCCGATGCCCAGGCGACCCGTTGCATCGAGACGCATACGGTCTAAATTATTTGTACGGAACGAAAGATCCTGTGCGTCTGTCGTGCCGAGGAATTGAGATATTGGAGTTGTACCCGCATTACCAGACAGGTTCCAGAGATTGCCCGTGGTGACGGATGAGGATATCACACCGGTGGTTGCATTGTAGGTAATGCCCGTTCCAGCGCTGAGAAGACCTCGTGATTTAAGATAGAAATTATTGATATAGCTAGTATCCATCGTCAATGCGCCGGTGTTGCCATTGAGGGAGGTAACACCCGCATTGCTGATAAGGCCTGTTGCATTGTTATAACTGATACCAGCGCCTGCTGCTAATAAACTTCTTACTTTCTGCGAGAAGCTGGCGATATTGGTTGTGTCGATGGTTGAGAGTTTACTATTGAATGTGCTCCAGTCCGTACCCGATAGAAAGCCGTTCTGCGAAGCGGTAGCCTGCTTTACCTGTATCGATGCTCCACTGCCGATTACGGCA
Source organism: Chitinophagaceae bacterium (assembly GCA_035488975.1). Taxonomy (GTDB): domain Bacteria; phylum Bacteroidota; class Bacteroidia; order Chitinophagales; family Chitinophagaceae; genus DATHKS01. Next base: position 4,121 of record DATHKS010000290.1, read on the forward strand.
TTTGTTCCTCCCGTGATGGTTAGAATACCCGAGCCGGTTTCGGTGAGATTGCCCGTTGAAAAATTTCCAGCCTTGTTATTAAAAATATTCCAGTCGGAGCTGCTGAGGTATCCATTGACAGAAGTAGTTGCCTTTGTTATGCCGATCTGCCCGTTTGCATAAGTGATGGGTGCTGTTGCCGAGGAAAGGCCCCTGACCTTCTGGTAGAAATTGCCGATATATCCGGTGTCCATGGTCAGAGCGCCGGTGTTGCCATTGAGCGATGTAACACCCGCATTGGTGATAACGCCTGTTGCATTGTTATAACCGATACCAGCGCCTGCGGTTAATACGCTTCTTACTTTCT
>DATHKS010000291.1:0-7836 GCA_035488975.1 Chitinophagaceae bacterium
ATAAACTGGAATGGCGCGGCTTCAAAATAGAGATCGTCGACATGGACGGACACCGGATTGATAAGGTGCTGGTGAAGATAAGCGAGCAGATACGAGAAGAAATGGACGAATGATCAGTGTGAGTTTAGTATTGCGTAAGAATACAAATATTCAATAATCAACAATCAATGCTCAAGTGGCGTGATATTCGAGGTGTTCCATTGACAGGAACAGCCAATATTCAATATTCCAATTTTCAATGTTTAACAATCAAGTTTGAAACGCAGGGGTTAACAGGTTGAGGATACTTGAGCATTGATTGTTGATTATTGAATATTTGTATTCTTACGCCAGGCTAAAATCTAAAAGCTAAACGACGCGTTTTTTTCGGGGTAATCCAACTTCTGGCTCTTTCGGTTTCCTCCTACTATCACGTGCATGAGATTGATCTGGTCGGTAAACATATCGAACATCGTGGTATTGCTGATCTCTATCTTCTTCACCGACGGCACATTCTCCACCTGGAAGTAACTATAGATGGCATCATTATCCTTCTCATAGCCCATATAGGAAAGGTTCACCGGCTTTCCGTCCGCCTTCAGACTTAGATGCTTATGCACATAGTCCGAGACCAGTTTCTCCATCGCCGGCCGGTCGGCCGGGTTAATAAGGTCAACCTTCGCCTTATAATTCTGGGCCAGCACCTTCTCAAAGTCGTCGGTAAATACCTTACAGCTCACTTCCAGCGTCTTTTCAGCACTATTGTGATTCACCTCCACCACACTCACATGCATGGGGTGTGGGACAGCAACCCCAATGACCTCTAGGTGTTTCCCCGCTGGAAGCGATGCCCCAAGCAGGAAATAGTACGCCGGAAAAAGAGAAATCGCAAGCCATTCATTTAAATATCGTCCCATTGATGTAATATTTTTTCTGGTTACAAAAGTCTGTCTTATTTTGAACCTTCGCAAATACGGACGATAAAATTACAGGGGCGGTTGGCTCGCCGCCCGCGACACATCATGGGAGAATTTGGTTTTTACTTCAGGTTAGGCTGGGAACACATTATTAGCAGGGACGCGCTGGACCACCAGCTCTTCATTGCGGCTATTGCCGCAATCTACCTGTTGAAGGACTGGCGGCAGGTGCTTATCCTGGTGACTGCCTTTACGATCGGCCACTCCCTGACACTCGCGCTGAGCGTTTATGACATCATCCGCGTCAGCAGCAAATGGGTCGAATTCCTTATCCCCCTCACGATCGTCATAACAGCCTTTCTCAATTTCTTTCAGCACAATTTCACACCTAGATCGATCCGGATAAATTATTTTCTAGCCCTTTTCTTCGGCCTCATTCACGGCATGGGCTTCGCTAATACCATCCGCTTCATGCTGGCGCAGGATCAGCAACTGGGTTGGGGACTCTTCGGCTTTAATCTCGGGCTCGAGGCCGGTCAGATAATCGTCGTTCTGCTCCTGTTGCTGCTTGCCTATATAGTTGTCAATGTGTTTAAGGTAAATCGCCGCGAGTGGGTGATCTTTTTATCCGCAGCCGTGTTCAGCCTCGCATTGAAAATGGTGCTGGAACGAATTCCGTCTTTTTAAACAATCCAAATATAACAACATGAGAAAAGCGTTTTATTTATTACTGATTCTGTTCGGATGTATGCCTGCATTGTATGCGCAGAACATACAAAACAATCCCGGCAGCAATCACGGTAACAAGTTTGAACAGTTGGGAAGCATCATGCCGACACCCAATGAATACCGGACTGCAAGCGGCGCGCCCGGACCGAAATACTGGCAACAGCGCTGCGATTATGACATCAAGTGCGATCTCGACGAGAAGGCCCTGAGACTGAACGGCAGCGAGACACTGACCTATTTCAACAATTCGCCCAATACACTGACCTATCTCTGGCTGCAGCTCGACGAGAACCAGCAGAGCAGCGTCAACAATGCGAATTATCAAAACAGCAATAACCTGCCGGCACAGACGAGTCCCAATGTACTCGACCGCATGACCGAAGCACAGTCCGACAATGGAAACGGAGTGAAGATCCTCAAGATCACAGATGCAACTGGCAAACCCCTGAAGTACACGATCAATAAGACGATGATGCGTCTCGAACTGCCGGCAGAGCTGAAGGCTGGACAACGCTTCATTTTCAAGATCGACTGGAATTACAAGATCACGGATCGCCTCACACGCGGCGGACGTGGCGGATATGAATTCTTCCCGGAAGACGGCAACTACCTGTTCACAATGACTCAATGGTACCCACGCCTCTGCGTCTACAGCGACTTCCAGGGCTGGCAGAATCACCAGTTCACCGGCCGGGGCGAGTTCGCACTCACCTTCGGAAATTTCAAGGTGCAGATGACAGTGCCCGCAGACCATGTTGTTGGATCAACCGGCGAATGCCTCAACTATGCGGCGAACATGTCGCCCGCACAGCAGGCGCGCTGGCAGAAGGCGCAAACCAGCAAGGAACCCGTAGAGATCGTTACACTGGCAGAAGCGAAGACTGCCGAAAAGGAAAAGAGCACGAAGACGAAGACCTGGATATACAAGGCAGACAATGTACGTGACTTTGCATGGACGAGCAGCCGCAAATTCGTTTGGGATGCAATGCCGGTTACCATTGAAGGAAAGAAGATCATGTGCATGAGTTTCTATGGAAAGGAAGCCTATAATCTCTACAGGAAATTCTCGACAAAAGCCGTTGCACATACCATCAGGACCTACTCGAAATTCACTATTCCTTACCCCTACCCTGTTGCACAAAGCGTAGAGGCTTCCAATGGAATGGAATACCCGATGATCTGTTTCAACTACGGACGCACCGAAAAGGATGGAACCTATGGCGAAGCCGTGAAATATGGAATGCTCGGTGTAGTGATACACGAAGTAGGTCATAATTTCTTCCCGATGATCATCAACAGCGACGAACGTCAATGGAGCTGGATGGATGAAGGACTGAACTCATTCGTTGAATATCTCACCGAAGAATTGTGGGATCCCAAGTTCCCGGTGCGCGGCAAAGGACCCGCCTGGGCCATCGTCGATTATATGAAATTGCCGAAGGATCAACTCGAGCCCATCATGAGTAATTCTGAAAACATTGTAGGATTCGGGCCCAATGCCTATACGAAACCCGCAACCGGGTTGAATATCCTGCGCGAGACGATAATGGGACGCGAACTCTTCGACTATGCCTTCAAGGAGTATGCGAAGAGATGGGCGTTCAAGCACCCCGAGCCCGCCGATTTCTTCCGTACACTGGAAGATGCAAGCGGCGAGGACCTGGATTGGTTCTGGAGAGGCTGGTTCTATGGGACGGACGCCTGCGATATCTCTCTCGACTCGGTCAAGTTCTCCAAACCTGACCTGGCGGCTACTCCACCGGAAATGAAGGAAAGAGTGATCAAGCGTAGCCTCGATAAGCCGATGACTAGCGCCTTCGATGATGTGTCGAAGATCCGCAACCGCGAGGACAAGAATATCACCTTCGCAACGGATGCAGATACGAGTCTCCATGATTTCTACTGGAGATATTCACGCGGGCTGGAGCCATACGATTCCACGCAGTACGAGATCAGGATACCTGCCGGTGGACCGGAGGCGCTGGATGCGGCAACCAAGGCCAAGTACGAGAACAGCAATTTGTACGAGCTGACATTTAGCAACAAAGGCGGACTGGTGATGCCGATCATCATCGAATGGACCTATAAGGACGGCACGAAGGAAATAGACAGGATCCCCGCTCAAGTGTGGCGCCTGAATGAAACGAAGGTGGTGAAGACATTTGTGAAGACAAAGGAAGTGGCGTCCATCAAGCTGGATCCGAATCGTGAAACGGCCGATATCAACCCCAGCAATAACAGCTGGAATACGGTACCGGAGCCGTCCAGGTTCACGATCTTCAAACAGCGCCAGGGCAATGTGAGAGGACAGGGACCTGCAGGACCTAATCCTATGCAGAAGGCAAATGAAAAGAAAGGATTTTAAAGATATATCCCTGTTAAAAAAAAGGCCGCCCCGTTTGGGAGCGGCCTTTTTCATGGAAAAAATCGTCTGTATGATACCACCCGCTACTTAACTTTATAGATATGAAAAAGTATGTCCTCTGGCTTTGTATTCTCTTCTCGGCTCCCGGGCTGAGAGCCGCAACGGTAGATACGGTATCGATCTATAGTAATGCCATGCATAAATCCATCCGCTGCGTCGTGATTCATCCCGATTCAAAAGAGGCATTGCCTGTTGTTTACCTGCTGCACGGATATAGCGGGAACTTCAGCAACTGGATCATGAAGGTTCCTAGACTGAAACAATATGCGGATGAATATCGCTTGCTGATCGTATGTCCCGATGGCGACTATGGCAGTTGGTACTTCGATAGTCCCGTTGACAGTTCTATGCGGTACGAGACATATATTGCGAAGGAAGTACCGGCGTGGATCGATGCTCATTACTCCACGATAAAGGATCGCCGTGCGCGGGCCATTACCGGGCTGAGTATGGGTGGCCATGGTGGGTTGTTCCTCGCGTTCAGGCATGCGGAGACCTTCGGCGCCTGCGGCAGCATGAGCGGTGGGGTGGATCTCAATTCTGCCCGGACGAAATTCGATATCAGCAAGCGCATCGGCGATACGATACGGTATGTAGATAACTGGAAACGATACTCGGTGATCAATATAGTGGAGAAATATCCAAAGGATTCATTGTCGATCATTTTCGATTGCGGCACGGAAGACTTCTTCTACCCCGACAATCATGCATTGCATGAGAAAATGCTGCGGCTCAAGATCCCGCATGACTATATCGAAAGACCGGGAAAACATGACTGGATGTACTGGGGAAATGCGGTGGAGTACCAGCTTTTGTTTTTTAAAGAGTATTTTTCCGGGAGAGAGAACAAATGATTGTTATGTTATGATTGTCGAAGGGCGTAGAAATATTCAATATTCAATACGCAATATTCAATGCTCAAGTGGCAGTCTGCTTGCCGAAACCTCATCTCATCCAGTACAATTTCTGCACGAAATGATTAATCAATCAGCGCGAGGATCAACTTGAGCATTGAATATTGCGTATTGAATATTGTCCGAAGGACTCCGGACTCCTTCGGAGAATATTTGTATTCCTACGCGCCCCACATTCAGTACCCAGTCGACCCATCTTTCACCTTTATCTTCTTCTTCCCTGAATTCTTCTTCTCATAATCCATGATCGCCTGTGGTTTCGCAAGTTCCTTCTTTGCTCCCGCTGCGGTCTTGGCCTTGCCGGTATCGCTGGTATCTAAAGGTTTGATATCGTCATCTTCGCCGGGTATGCCCTCGCCGGTGCGAAGTTTGTCCATGAAATAATTCTCCGTCTTCGCTATTGTTCCCCATTCGGGGTCATAGTAGGTCCATACGCCGTGCCGCATGGTCTGCCCTTCCAGTTTCACGATTACCCGGTCGATCACCTTTGACGGATCCTTGATATCGAGTACATCCACGGTATCCATTGTCTTGTTCGGATCCACGGCGCGCCAGGTCTCTTCTCTCAGGAGACCGCCTGTACGGGTATAATACCTCGATTTGCCGTCGAGAACGCCCCAGCGATAGTTTTCTTCCGCGATCTTGTCACCCATCAGCGAGAAACGTGTCCACAGTCCGTCTTTCTTATCGTCAGTGAAATAACCCTGCTCATCGAAGCCAGGCTCGCCGCGAAGCGCCTCTTCATGGACCACCCATGGGCCCTGTTTCCTGTCTTTCTGATCAACACGGTCCAGGGTATCGCCCCTCACGCTGATGATAAAGCTCTTCCATTGAGCCGTGGATTCCAGCGATAAAAGGAGAGCGGCAAAAACAAGAATTTTCATAATACGACGCATTGAACTATGATAACGTAAAAATGGCGGTTTTATGCTTCAAAAATCAAACCATTGTGATATCGTGAATCGTGAGTCGTCGGTAATTAAGTCAAAAGTAAAAATTCAAAAACCTCATTCGAGGAGTGTAACTGTCCAATAGATCTCGTCTGCTGAAGCCCAATCCCTAATTCCCAATTCCTCGTCCACTCACGATTCACGACTACAGCTCACATCACGAACTTTAACTTTAGCTTTCATCTTTCCCCTCTACTTTGCATTCATGCACAAATTATTGATACTGGCATTGGTCAGCAGTCTTGCGTTAGGTTCCTGCCGCGCACTAAAGGATCCGGTCTTTAAAGGCATCAGCAATGTGCAGGTAAAGGGGATCGGCCTCGGGCAGTCCAATCTTGTGCTCGATATGAATTATTTCAATCCCAATAACTCGCACTGCAAGTTAAAGGAGGCCCAGGGTGAAGCCTGGATGGACAGCATTTACCTCGGGCATTTCACCGTCGATTCCACCGTCGATATTCCGGCCAATGCCGATTTTATCGTACCCGTGAAGCTAACGGTGAAAATGAAAAATCTACTGAAGAATTCCCTTTCTCTTTTCATGAAGAATGAAGTAACGATCCGCCTCGAAGGAGATGCCAGGGCCGGGAAGGGCGGGCTGTACAGGCGTTTTCGGCTGCATTATGAGGGGAAACAGGAATTCCACAAATTATTTGATAATGTGAATCGATGACGTGAATCGTGAGTCGTCAACCCTCCTACGCTAAGGCTCCGGCGGGCGCGGTCGTGAATACAACACTCTATAATGAGAATATTCGAATCGACCAGGACAGGACCTTACTCGATTCGAATATTCTTATAACAGAGTGTATTCACGATTCACGATTGACGTTCTCATCCTCCCGCTGGAACAGCCGGTGTCCTGGGTTTGGGATGCCCCCCTCCGTCTTCAAATTTCTTACAGGTCTTGGGAAGTCTCTTGTAAGCCTCTTCATTTGCAGGTACATCATCGGCATCATAGCCTGCATTGGCGATTGCCGTCTTTATTTCTTCGATATTGATGCGGTCCGTCAGGTACTTCACCGTTATCTCCCCCTTGTGCGTATTGATATTGAGGTATTGTATGCCGTCATACCGGTCCAGATACGTAGTCAGTCTCTTCTTGCAATCCTCGCAGAGAACATTTGGCGTACTGATCTTGGCGGTCTGCAGTGCCTTCACCTGGGAAAAGACAGGAGATGAAACAGCGAGCAGGAGAAAGGCGGAAAGGATATATTTCATTTGATACGATTTACGGTATACAAATTACAAAACTCCCGTCCAATTCGCAGGGTCCTCCCTCCATTTTAACAAAATGCCCCGCTCACCTTCCGATACCTTGCCCTGCTCGATGGCCAGGCTGATGAGAGAGGGATAGTCGGTCAGGGAATAATAGGTGACCCCTGCTTCTGAAAGGGCCGTATCCGCAAGTGTAAACCCATACGTGAAAATGGAAACCATCCCGGCCACCTTCAGGCCCGCGGCCTTCAGCACCTCCACCACCTGGAGGCTGCTCTTACCGGTAGAAACGAGGTCCTCTATCACCACCACCGACTGTCCCTTCTCATAATATCCTTCTATCTGGTTGCCGAGGCCATGCTCTTTCGGTTTCGGCCTGACATAGATATAGGGAAGTTTGAGCTGGTCGGCCGTCATTGCACCCCAGGCAATTCCTGCCGTGGCTACCCCGGCGAGCATGCCTGCCTCGGGAAATTTCTCAAATACAATATTGCAAAGCTCGGATTTGATGAAATCGCGGATAAAGGGAAAAGACAGTACACGTCGGTTGTCGCAGTAAATAGGGCTCTTCCAACCGCTGGCCCAGGTAAACGGTTCTTTGGTGTTAAGCCGGACGGCATTAACCTGGAGAAGCTTTTCGGCGACTATTTTTGCATCGGTCATGGTGCAAAGAAAGAACAATTAGTCAATTAGTCAATTTGGTA
>DATHKS010000292.1:0-2804 GCA_035488975.1 Chitinophagaceae bacterium
CGGCGTTGTTCAAGTCGGGACTTGAATTGATGGACGATAAGAAAAGCGTGCTCATACAGAAAATCAAGAACGTCATCATCGAACTCGTTCACTATTCCGAAGAGCCGCTGACCGTAAATTTTTCCGATTTCCTCAGTAAAAAACTCACGCACGATTATACCTATCTCGCCAATCTCTTCTCCGAAGTACAGGGAACCACCATCGAACAATTCATCATCGCGCATAAGATCGAAAGAGTAAAGGAATTGCTGGTGTACAATGAACTTAACCTGACAGAGATCGCCTACCTGATGCATTATAGCAGTGTGGCGCATCTATCCACGCAATTCAAAAAGGTCACCGGACTCACCCCCAGCCATTTCAAGAAACTACGGATCAAACGGCGGACACTGCTCGACAATGTAGAGTGATGTGAGAATTATATAATGATTCCGGCAAACTATATAACGATTCCTGGTTCAAAATAACCGACCTTCAAGGGATTCGCTGTCCCTCTCTCAATGACTTTCCACATTCTCTGTGCTTGTTTAGGCGATGCTGTGATTGATGGCATCCTGGTTCGCATGGATATTAAACGATTACGAGCATGATCAAGAAGAAAATACCAACAAAAGTCGCCAAGGTCAAGGTAGCCCTCAACGGCGGTACCGAAATGGAGAAATCCAAAGCGCATATCATAGTGGAGATCATAGAATATATGACGAATTCCGTGGTCACAAAGACCATTATCAAGAAGTCTACCGGCAATATCAGCGTCATGTCGTTCGATAGTGGGGAAGGCCTGATAGAGAAGACATCTCCGTTCGACACTTTCGCACAGATCATCGAAGGCAAGGCGGAGATCGTCATAGATAAGGTAGCCACTATTCTCAAGTCGGGCGAGGGAATCATCATACCCGCCCACGTTTCCAATTTTATCAGGCCAAACGGGAGGTTTAAGATGATCCTTACCATCATCAAGAGTGGCTACGAATAGGCCACGCGAACAAAGGATAAAAACATTTTTTCATCCAGATAAAATTCTATGGCCGCTCCCCATCTTTTAAAGACGAATGGAATTGTCAAAAAGAGCCTGATACAAAGCTATCGCGGCAAGCCGATCATCGAAACGCTGAACAACGGCTACTTCATCGTCGATCACAGGTGGACCGTAACGTACTGGAACAAGGCGGCCGGGAAGTTAACGGGCGTTCCTGGAAAGGATGTTATCGGCAAGAATTTCTGGGAAAAATTCGCGAGCCTGCTGCCGGTAGAATTTTACGCCGTCTATCACAGGGCATTTCTAAAGGATATTCCAACCCATTTCCGTGAGTATTGGGCCGAAATGGGCGCCTGGTTCGACGTTACAACCTGGTACTCGGACGATACCCTTTGTGTTTCCTTCAAGAGCAGCAATCAGCCTTATCCCGAATATCCCGACAAGCCCCAGCAGCGGCTCGAGACCCTGACCGAGCTCTACAAATTCGTTACCGAGATCACGAACGATTGCCTCTGGGAATGGGACCTCGCCGCCCATGAGATATTTTGGATCGACGGCGGACACAAGAGAGTTTTTGGCTATCCTATCGAGAATTCATTGGTGCCCGAGAGTTTCTGGAAGAATTGTATCCATCCGGAGGATAGGGAACGGGTGCTGGCGAAACTTAATAATATCATCCGTGAAGGAAACGATACCCTATGGGAAGATGAATACCGGTTCAGGAAATCCGACGGTGACTATTTATACGTTCGCGACCGCGGTCATATCGTGTACGATGAAGAAAACAAGGGAACGAGGATAATCGGCGCCACGCAGGATATCAACGAGCCGGTCCTGTTGCAAAATGAACTGACCGAGAAAACCCTTGCCCGCCAGAGAGAGGTAACCCGGGCGGTGTTGACAGCGCAGGAGAGGGAGCGGGTGAACATCGGAAAGGAGCTCCATGACAACCTGGGACAAACGCTGGCCGTTGCGAAAATGTACCTGCAAATGGCCCAGAAATCTGACACCACCAACCACGAATACGTAGGCAAATCCCTGGATTTTGTAATGAGCGTAATGGACGAGATCAGGAGAATTTCGAAGGTATTGGTGATCCCCTCCAAGAACATCATCGGTTTATTCGAGAATATCCTGGTGCTGATAAAGGATATTACCACGGTACATCCGATAAAAATGGAATTCTATCACTCAGACATCAGCGAAGGCGATATAAATGACGAGTTGCAACTCGCAATATTCCGGATCATCCAGGAGCAGGTCAACAACATACTTACGCATTCAGAGGCGTCCCTGGCCAGTATAATTCTGAGGAAGAGCGAAGGTAAAATTGTTTTAATAGTAAGCGATAACGGCAAAGGCTTCGATCCGCTGACCAGTATGAAAAAAGGAGTGGGGATAATAAATATCAGGAGCCGGGTGGACATATGTCACGGCCACGTAAAAATCGAGTCACAACCCGGTAAAGGATATGAACTGAGAGCCGTATTTCCCGGTTAGGAGCCTCTGGATCTGACCGTACCGGTAAAACGTGTGAATTGTGTAATAGTTATCGGGGAGGGTATAACTATTTATCGGGGAAAAAGGGCCAATTTGAAGCAGCATATTTAATATGCAGGCATCAAACTAAATCTTCATGATCAAAGGCCACCCCATTCGACGCACAAAACCCCGTATCTATTCACCTATATCAACCATACCCGTACTCGCTCCATTTATACCGGTTATTGCTGAAGTCGTAGTAAAGAAATCAGACCTCTCGACGGACGCACTGGCGCACGAAATAAGAAATCCTCTCACCAATATCAACCTGTCCGTGGAAATG
>DATHKS010000293.1:0-2836 GCA_035488975.1 Chitinophagaceae bacterium
GGCTATCGAAGCCATACTTTTCCAATTCCTCCTGGGTGACGGTCGAACGGACGAAGTCGGTGTCCTTCTGCGGGATCATATACGGGCGGTGATTATCGGAGGTCTGTATGATGGCGAAGAAAGGCTTATCCTGTTTGCGGAAAACATTATTGGCTTCCAGGAAGAGATCTTTATCGCTAATGCCCCAGACGTTCACCTTCGGCGATGAAAAGCTCTTCTCGGTGTGCATCTGCAGTCCATTGATATTCTTCAATAGCCCGGCAAAGTTGTTGAACTCCGGGTTGCCCCCGAGGAAGTAATGCTTATTGTATCCTTCGAAATTATCGATGATCGTATGTTGTGTGCTTGCAAGCGGGTTGCGGGTAGAGAACTTGAACAGTTGTGCATCGGGTGTGCCCGTGATAATAGCAAACAGGCCGCGTGCCGTTGAAAAATGCGGGGAGAAACAACGCTCGAAGAATATACCCTTGCTGGTCAGCGAATCGAAATAGGGCGTCGTGTTGAGTGGGTTGTGACTCATGCTGCTCTTGTACATGCTGAACGATTCGCACATCACCAGAACGATATTCGGCCTGCTCTCGAGAGCGCTGCTGCCCGGGGCAACGACACGGCGATAGGAAAATGTATTTGAATCGGGCAATTGCATCCAGCTCGCCATGAGGGGGAAGGCCTCCCTGGCCTTTTTCTCATTGAACTCGGGCCGGCGCAGTTTAAGCGTGGTAAAGAAATTTTGAAGAGGGTTCAATGCCAGGTAGGACTTGAAATTATCCTGGAATACGAAACACTGCTTCCAGGTGAGCGGCGTAAGTGCAAGCCTCCCGTAAATGAACACGGCAAAAATCAATGCCGTGATGATGAAGAACTTTCGCCGGTAAGGTATCTTCAATCCATCGGTCTGCGTGATCACCCGCCAATGGCTCTTGCGATACATCCACCTGAACAGGACGACGGCGACCAATAATCCAAGCACCATCCAGAATAAGGGGTAGGTCTGCCACATCATTCTCAGGGAAATGCCCGGGTCTTCCACAAAGTTCATGGCGCCGGCGTCGAGCCGGGTATGATTATAGGAAAAGCTGCCGAAGTCGGCGGCAAAGAAGAAGAATACCACAAAGGTGATGGCCGCCAGGTACCAGGTCCACCATTTCTTGTTGCGGGCAGAAAAGAAAGGAGAGAACCGGGGGAACATACTGATGACGACGATCGGCAGCAGGATGATAGAGATCCATCTGAGATCGTATTGTACTCCCATCAGGAAAGAAGGGAGCAGGTCGGAAAAGGTAAAATTCTTTGGCTTGAAGGCAAAATAGGTTGCCAACCTGAAAAGCGTAAAGATCAGGAAGAAAATAAGAAACAGGTTGACGACCCAAAGTATCGTCTTTGGTATTTTATACCTCCTCAGCATTAATTGGTCGGGTGGTTAGTGGATGTTCCGGAAAGACTGCAAAAAAATACAATTTAACTGGTTTCAACAAGCCGTCTGCGTTAATCTTTGGTTTTTTGCAGCAGTAAGTCGTAATCAAGTCAAAAGTAAAAATTCAAAATTCAAAAACCTCATTCGAGGAATGTAACAGTCCAGTAGGTCTCGACTGCTGAGGCCCAATTCCCAATTCCTTATTCCCAATTACTTATTCCCAATCTATTCTTCTCCTCTAATCCATACATTTGCCCATGCTTTTCTTGTGGATCCTTTCTCTCTGGCAGCAGGTGGAAAAAGCGGACCAGTGGCTCTTTCTCCGGGTAAACCACGGCCTTGCCAATCCCTTCTTCGACCTGGTCATGCCATTCATCCGGAATGGCCCGAACTGGGCGCCATTGTATCTCTTCGTTGGTACTGTCGCCCTCGTCAACTACAAAAAACAAGGCGCCTATTGGATCGTCTTCTTCCTGGCCACGGTAGCGCTGACTGACATGACGGGCACCTACCTCTTCAAGCATATCTTCCACCGGCTTCGGCCCTGCAACGATCCCGGCTTCTTCTTCAATGTCAGGCTCCTCGTAGATCACTGCTCGACCGGCTATAGCTTCACGTCAAACCACGCTGCCAATCATTTTGGACTGGCCACCTTTTTCTATGTAACTACCCGGTTTCAATTGAAGAAATGGGCAATGCTTGCCTTCGCCTGGGCACTCCTCGTTGCATTCGCGCAAGTGTACGTTGGCGTGCATTATCCCCTCGACGTAGTCGGCGGCACCGCCCTGGGCCTGATTTTTGGGGCATTCACCGGTACCGTGTTTAATAAGCGCTTCGGATTCGTTACCTTCGATAACCAACCAACGTTGTCTTCTTAATGGAATTAATCATACTGGGCTGTTTGATTTTTATCAATGGTTTATTCACAATGGCTGAAATAGCGCTGGTGTCAGCCCGGAAGGCACGGCTCGAATCCCAGGCAGAGAACGGCGACCTCAGAGCGCGCAGGGCCCTGGAGCTTTCCAATAACCCCGAAGTCTTTTTATCGGCCGCACAGATCGGCATCACGCTGATCGCCATCCTGACGGGTGTGTACTCCGGCGAGCGTTTCAGTAAAATACTGGAGCCTTCTATCTCGCGGATCGAAATATTTCGACCCTATGCTCCCACTATTGCAACTACCATCGTGGTCATCATCATCACTTTCCTGTCGATCATTTTCGGGGAATTGATCCCGAAACGCATCGGCCTGTTGCGCGCCGAAAAGATATCGAAGGCGGTAGCCGTGCCGGTGATCGTGTTCGCACGCATTACGCATCCGATCGTATGGCTATTGAATAAAGTAAGCAATCTCTTCTTCAAGATCTTTAATATCCGGAGAATGAAGGATGATGCAGTGACGGAAGAAGAAATTAAAACGCT
>DATHKS010000294.1:0-3681 GCA_035488975.1 Chitinophagaceae bacterium
TAAAGATCTCCAATGGACTCGGCAATATCCACAGCCGCGATGTCAACCTCAAATACTCGAGCGTATTCGATAAGATCCAGTCGAGGATGATCGTGTTTTCGATTCATATAGAAGGATAATAAAAGAGTTTTGGAAATATTCAATGCTCAAGTGATCCTATCGCATGACGTCTCTATCTGTATGGCAGTAGCTTAAACGCTATTGGGAATATTCAATATACAATGTCTAACGCTCAATGCTCAAGTAACCCCCATCACAGGCAACCTCTGACCTCCTAAGAAAATCTGTGAGATCTGTGGGAAAATCTAAAATTCGAAATTCCTTCTCTGCATATTCCATCTCACTCCCGCAGAAATAACCGTCGTATTCTCCGACGTCACCGGCGCGGTCTTGGTCTCCACTTTTCGATAGAGCCCCGATACTTCCAGGAAGAGATTTTCCCTCAACTCGTATGACACCAGCAAGGATGCATACAGCACATCCGTCTTCCAACCCGAACCAATACTAAAACCGAAATCGGTAGTACGGTAAGGAGCCACATTGGGAAGAAAGATATTGCTCCCATAACTGATATTACTGGAATCCCGGCCCTGCTGGTAATAGATCGCCTTGGCCTGAACCAGCCATTTAGGTGCAGGACGATAGCGTGCAATGCCGATGAACTCCTGGAAATTCGCCATCAGCGGATGAGCAAGCGGCTGATTATAGTGCGTGTAGTTGGCGACAGAATCATTGTGCGAATAGGTGAAAGGCCGCACGCGATTATGTTCAAACTGAAGGTCCAGGTTCTTTATATTGAATGCATCGATATACTTGGCCCCGATCTGTATCGCCCACTTATTCGCCCACCAGCCCGTCTTAGCTCTTACCTGGGCGAGATTGAACTCATCCAGCAGGAATTGCCCATATACCTGGAATTTGTGCGCGATATTGGCCTTGACATCGAAGCCCGCTACTGAATTGTCGAAGCTTCCATTCTGTTGCTCTATCGAACGATAGAAAATGATGGGATTGAGATAGCTGAAATCAAAACGGTTCGGTCGCCCGAACACTACCGCCTCGAACAAACCGATGTTCAACCATTTGGTAACGGCCACATCGAGATGATGCACGGATGCATATTTCTTTCCGATCAGCTTGTCCCCTACCCGGCTGTCCGCATTCTGCAATTCCATGAAGATATTCTGGTAATTCAGCTTCCATATCCTCGTATTCAATTTCAGGAAGAGATAATTACTGCCGAAATCACTCAGGAACATGCTTCGGTATCCATTGCCGATAAAATTCTTATCGTAGCCAAATACGACATCGATGTACTTCGCCACATTGAAGGTGATATATCCGCGGGCATCGAAGTAATCCACGCCGCCCAGCGCCTTGAACTCCTTGAATGAACCATTGCCCGGTACTGCATGCCGCTGGCCGATGTATTGCTGCACATAAGCCGGGTCCCTTTCCTGGTTATCGGTCAGGTAGGCCGCGAACCCGATCTTGTTGGCGATCTTGCCCCTCAGTGTCAGGCCACGTGTATTAAGAAAAAGAGATTGATCATTGTCCTTCTCCTTCGATATCACGTATTGAATGACCGGGTTGATCGCCAGGTCGAAGTCCTTCACGTGCACCTCGTACAGCGAGGCAGGCGTGGTATAGAAATTCTTCAGAATGGGCTTCTTGCTTTGATAGGTCTGTCTTTCCTCCGCACCGAGGTACTCCAGGTTGTTCATCCGCGCACTCCTTATATAATAGGCATCCACCCTGGATAGGGAGTCTCCCGCATGCTGCAGGTAACTGTTGAGCCCATTTAGTACGTATTTCTCCCGGTTATAGGGTCTCGTCTTGGAAAAATTCAATACGGAATCCGTCTTTGCCTTTATCTCCAATCGCTCGAGTAAGATGTTCTGCTTGTCGTCGCCCGCCAGGTAGGTCGTTTGCCCCCATCCGCGTACCGACAAGGCAAGCATCACCAACAGGCAGGCTGCCAACCGCACTACAGGTCCAGGAAAGGAGGGAGAAAGAAATACAAGCAGTCTTACAAGGGTTTTTTTAAATTGCATTACACAAGTGATTTTGGATAAGCGTCAACAAATTATGCAAATATATCTGATAAAAAACATCCGGGTTGTCAATGAAGGAAGCATCCGCTGCGCGGATGTATTGATCAGGAACGGTCGAATCGAAAGAATTGCTCCAATGATCGGGTCCATCGATGCGGATCATACCGAGATCGACGGAGAAGGCAAGTATCTCTTCCCGGGTGTGATCGACGACCAGGTACATTTCCGCGAACCCGGCCTCACACATAAGGCCACTATTCAAACGGAAGCAAAGGCAGCCGTTGCAGGAGGCGTTACCAGCTTCATGGAAATGCCAAATACAGTGCCACCGGCCTTCACGGAGAAACTGCTTGAAGAAAAATATGATATCGCCCGTAGCTCTTCGCTGGCCAACTATTCGTTTTACATCGGCACCTCCAATGAAAATGCGGAGGATGCGTTAAAAATAAACAAACGAAAGAACGATGTCTGCGGCATCAAGATCTTCATGGGCTCCTCCACCGGAAATTTGCTGGTCGACAACCCACTCACCCTTGAAAAGGTATTCAGCGAAAGCGAACTTCTCATTGCCACCCATTGCGAAGATGAACGCGTGATACGGCAGAATCTCGCCGCCATAAAAGGAACGGGCAGGGAACTGACGGCAAAGGACCATCCCCTGATCAGGAATGAAGAGGCATGCTTCGAATCTTCGTTCTATGCCGTACAACTGGCAAAGAAATACAACAGCCGCCTTCACATACTGCATATCACCACGGAAAAGGAACTTCAGCTCTTCAGCAATATGCTGCCCCTGAAGGAAAAAAGGATTACAGCCGAGGTATGTGTTCACCATCTTCATTTTTCGAGCGACGACTACGACACACTCGGCAACAAAATCAAGTGCAATCCCGCCATCAAGGCGCCACATAACAGGGCCGCACTATGGGAAGGCCTGCTGGACGACAGGCTGGATGTGATAGCTACCGATCATGCGCCGCATACGCTCGCCGAAAAGAATGAGACCTACGAGAAGGCACACGCCGGCCTGCCGTTGGTACAACATTCACTTTCGATGATGCTCTACTATCATTCGATTGGCCGTCTCTCCCTTGCAAAGATCGCGGAGAAGATGAGCCATGCAGTTGCCGATTGTTTCCAGGTCAAGGAACGGGGATACATCCGCGAGGGTTATCATGCAGACCTTGTGATCGTGGACCCGGCATTAAGATCCGTTGTTGCTGCGGAGAATATTCTTTACAAATGCGGCTGGAGTCCGCTGGAAGCGGTGCCGGGTAGAGACGCCATGCAGTTCCCTGCGAGCATTACCCACACGTTCGTGAATGGACGACTGGTCTTCTCCTGCACCAGCACGAAGGGGGATCAACAGGTATGGAATCCGGCCTGGAATGAATCTAACAAAGGCGAACGACTGCTATTCGACAGGTAACGATAACAAAGAATCGCGACGATCCGATATTTCCCGATCATTTATTCAAAATTCCTTCAGCCAGGCCTATGCAGATCGATAACACTTCCTTCAATGATATCTCGATTTTCCATCATGAAGAGGAATTTTCCATCTTTCACAAACTGAATTTTACGAGGACCGTCGGCGGCAAAGAGTGGCTGCGCAGGTTTTTCTCCG
>DATHKS010000295.1:0-3509 GCA_035488975.1 Chitinophagaceae bacterium
ATGAGGGAATCACCGGACACCTTCACATCGTAATCGCTGGTCAGTTGCCGGAGCCGGCCGCTGGTAGGAGTGGCCGTCTGGGCCTTAAAGATGAAATGTTTACCCGATATTTTGGAAGCGAAATCGTTTTTGACGTCCTGGGCTTGTACTGATATAACCAGGAAGACAAGTGCCGATCCCAGGAGGAATCTCCGTCCCGGGTATGATCTGATTTTCATACTGTTTATTTATGATAATCGTGCTACAAATGTGCCAAATAATACAATTTATTCGTGAAAATTGATCTGGATTATCCGGTCGGAACGAATTGTTCGGTAAACACTTAGGGCTGGCTACGTGAAATTTTAAATGATGTAGCCAGAATACTACTTGGGAATAGAGTCTTGATCTATTTTTTGGAGCACCCGGTTTGCCTTTCTTTGCTATACAATATCCAATGAAAGCTACATGATCCGTCCTTTGAAAACCAAATCCAATTCCTGACGTCCTTTGTTGAATCCATACTTATGATGAACCAAAACCCTGTAAGATATACCGGTACACTCTGTACCGGTATTTCTTTGTACGCAATGGTAGATCTCCTCGTCCGCAATGCGCGTGCAACCACTTCCCCCAACAATGTAATGATGAATGAGGTTCCTGAGAACCTGATAGTAGAAGCAGACCAGGAGAAACTGGCCTCTGTTATGCATTCGCTTCTATCTTCCGTGCTGGATAATGCCCGCAATGGCGAGATCCATATAAGTGCAGAGAAATTCCGCGACATCGTGATCCTCGAGATACAGGACCGCAATAATTACAACGGCTATGCGCTGGGTTGCCGGCTCAAGAGTGTAGAACCCGAAGCCAGGAGGATGGGTGGAGACATAAGTGTAAAAGGACAACGGCAACTGGTTGCCACTATTTCGTTTAGCTTCCCCAACCAGGCAGCATAAAGCCGGCCTCTTCTTTCGAAAAGACCGGCCGTATTATTCACTCGCCCTTTAATTACTTCTCTTTACCCTGGAGTATCTCAGCGGTACTATTTGTCTTCAACAATGTTTTATCCGGTGTGGGTTCATCCACGCGGGCCAGTACCGGTTCACT
Source organism: Chitinophagaceae bacterium (assembly GCA_035488975.1). Taxonomy (GTDB): domain Bacteria; phylum Bacteroidota; class Bacteroidia; order Chitinophagales; family Chitinophagaceae; genus DATHKS01. Next base: position 1,087 of record DATHKS010000295.1, read on the forward strand.
ATTTCCGTCCTTATTCTCATTCTTCTGCATGGCCAGGAATTCATTAACCGCCTTTTCATGATCCGCCAGTTCCGCCTTGGTCTGCGTGGTCTCACCGGCCTTGCCTTCGAAATAATAATGGACGCCGATGAATTTTTTCACGTGTGCTCTCGTCTCGGCCGGGAGGAAGTATTGAAGCTTCCAGAAATTGCGGCTGCCCGATTTTTTGATGGCCTTAAATACGGGACCAGGGCCGGAGTTGTAGGCTGCAAGCACGAGTAGCCAATCCCCAAATTCACTGTAGAGATCCTTCAGGTACCTGGCTGCTGCATTAGTGCTTTTCCGGGCCTGGATGCGTTCGTCATAATTGCCCTTCACCGTCAGTCCAAGTAAACGCGCCGTTGTCGGCATCAGCTGCCACGGACCCCTGGCGCCCACACCCGATAAGGCCGTTGCCTTCAGTTCGGACTCCACTACCGCGAGGTATTTTAACTCCACGGGAAGCTCATTTTTGGAGAAGACGGCATCCATGATCTCGAAATAGGACTTACTGCGCGATTTGACCTTGACGAGCATCTCGTCGTATTCCTTAAGATAGGTCTTGACATATTTCTGCGCCTCGTTGTTCAATTGTAACGAAGGGGCAGATGCTGCCATGATCTCCCTGGAAATGGCTGTAAGGGAATCATTGTTCTTTTCTGACGCGATGCATGAATCGCTAACATGCTGCCTGCCAGTTATGACAGGTTGTTCTGCTGCATCGAGTGAAGTGCCGGCGAGTACAAATGAAAGTGTACAAGCCAGGATCGTTTTCAAGAGTGTTGTGTTCAACATCGTTTTAGATTAAGGTAAAACAATGTCGACCCGAAGGGTTTGGATTACTGAAATGGATTCAGCATAGGTTGGTGGACTTAAATTATTCTATAGAATATTGGAGGAGATGTACAGGAGGACTACCGGGGGTACGACGTTCAGGTTTTTCAAAAACCGGTGCTTGTACAGGAAAATTCAAATGATAGAACTGGAGCAAAAATACCTTCGAAATCCCGGACTACATAGGGGATTGCCATAGGGGTATTTACTATGACAGGCTAGAGTCGTGGTTACCATGTGGATAGGGCATAAAAAACTTTACTGCAAATTAGTCATGTAATTTATGGCAGTGACTGACAGAAAGCGTGAATCGTGAATCGTCAATCATCAACGTGAATCGTGAATCGTCAATCGTGAATAGTCTCCGACCTTTGTATCTTCCCTAACGGTCTCGACGGCATCGGGAAAGACACCAGCTGATTTGAGCAATTCTAAGACTGCCGCTATTGACGATTCACGACTCACGATTCACGACTCACGTCGATGATTCACGTTGATCACTGATAAAACCGCCCAATCAACCTATTATCCACGATCATTTCCTTCAGCTTCGCAGGATCGATGACATTTTGTTTTTGATAAACGATCTTGCCTCCCGGTTCAATAATGAGTGTATAAGGCAGCGCGCCCTGCCAGGCCGGATCGAGGGCCTCGATGAGAGCGAATTTCTTATCGAGGTCGAAGAGGTAATTCTTGTTGGACGCCTGGCGCTGCTGCAATAGCTTCAATGCCTTCCCTTTTTTCGACGTATCATCCAGGCAGATCGTTATCAATTCGAAATCCCTTTCACGGTACATGCGATTGATGGTTACAAATTCCGGCAGTTCTATCAGGCAGGGGCCGCACCAGGTAGCCCATACATTGATGAGCCGGAGCTTTTCCGAATTATTCTTCACGAGTTCTTTCACGCCGGCTTCGTCGATCACATCGAGTGTCACGGGTTCTCTTGCCCATTCTTCGAAACCTTTCGTCACCGATGCCTTTTTATCCGACCATTTGATCGAACAGCCGAATACCTTCGTCGTCTTCACCGTCACTTCCTTTCCTTCCAGCAATTCGTCGATCGCCTTTCTCGTATCGAAGATCGTGGGCGTCTTACTGGGCTTCTCTACATCATCGATCCGTCCCTGGAAGCGCAGTTTACGGTCCTTATCGAAAATAAATACATGCGGAGTGGTCGCGGGCCCATAGGCTGTTGTCATACCCTGCGTAGCGCCATCGTATAGATAGGGGAAATTGAATTTCTTCTTCGCCGCCCGTTCCTTCATTTCCTCGAATGAATCGCTGATATCGGTATAGCCAAGTTCGTCCAGTCTTACAGAGGCGGGATCGTTCGGCATTACAGCTACAACGGCGACACCCTTGCTCTTATAATCCACAACAAGCTGAATGATCCTGTCTTCGTATGCCTGGGCCGTGGGACAATGATTACAGGTAAAGATGATGACGAGTAGTTTGGACGACTTAAAGCTCGAGAGTGAGTACATCTTGTTATCCGTCCCCTTCAATGAGAAATTGGGAGCCGCGGCGCCAATGGCGAGCGTCTTGTGGTCATCTCCCGGGGGGATGCA
>DATHKS010000296.1:0-2174 GCA_035488975.1 Chitinophagaceae bacterium
GTGACCGAGATGGAAGGAACGCTGATGAGATTGTTATAAAAACTGAAATCGCCTTTCGTGGTAGAGAGAAAGAATAAACCATCTGCATTCCCCCGAATGGAAACACCCGTCCTTTCCTCTTTTGTGCGCTGGGTGGATTCATGGTCGTAGCGCAGCGAGATCTCGGCCATCGCCATGCGCTGGAGCGCGACTTCATCCGTTGTGGTTGTATCCTTCCTGTTTTTCTTCTTCGCGCGGCTGGTTGAATCCTCCTGCGTAGCTCTTATGTAAACGGAGCAGGAATAGGGACCCGCAGTCGCCGCAATACTTTCCTTGTGTTTTATTACCTGGCGGATGATCTCCTCGGAACGGTCCCTCGACTTGCCGCGGATGATCACTTCGGAGAGATTGCCCATGTCCCCCTCTTCCAGGATCACATTCTGTACCTGGTCCTTATTCCGAACGGAGATCTTTATCAGCTGGCTCTTGTACCCGATCATGCTGATCACAATATTGTACACTCCTTCATCCAGGAACAATTCATAGCTGCCGTTGTCTTTCGTTGTAGTACCCGTTTGCCACTCTTTCACCTGGATACTGACGAAAGCGAGAGGCTCCAATTTGGAATTCGTGATCTTGCCATGTAGTCGAAACGACTGGCCCGCAGCATTCAGGCCACTTGTCAGGAGAAGAAGAAGCAATAGGTTTCGGTGCATAGTTGGTTGCGTAAAATAAAAACAATATTGGGGCAGTGCACCATTGACATCCCCCGATTATTGTGTTTTCTGAAATGTTTAACAGCGAATGATCAACCAACCATGAAAGAAGTAAAAGGAGCGCCGGTGTTAAAATCCCGCGACCTGCCCAAGTTTACCCTGCAAAAATTTGTATTCACATTTGTTAATAAGTAACTTTAGGTAGTAACTATTATGTCAGGTTATATTTGAGAAGAAGGGGTAAAGCTTCTGTCTTTTCAGAAGACGCAAACGAACCCGGTACCTTATCCCTCGCCGGTTTGACTAAGAATTAAACTAATCCGCATTGACTGAAACAATCATCAACTTGGAAACCGTAAACCCTATTGAGTTTTTCGGTGTAAACAATGGCAAATTAGACATCCTTAAAAAAAAATTCCCACTCTTAAAAATTCTCTCCCGCGGCACACAAATTAAACTCAGCGGAGCACCTGAGCAGATCGTGAATGCGCGCGAAAAGATCGAACTCATCGTTTCCTACCTCGAAAAGAATGGGCACATGAGCGAAAACTATTTTGAACAGGTACTCGGTGGCGATGATGCCGAGACCGTTGATCACTTCGTAGAACGCAACCCCAACGAAGTGCTGGTCTTCGGACCGAATGGCAAATCCGTGCGGGCCCGGACAGCCAACCAGAAGAAGATGGTACAGGAGGCAGAGAAGAATGATATCGTCTTTGCTATCGGACCGGCAGGTACGGGTAAGACCTACACTGCTGTTGCACTGGCCGTAAGGGCGCTGAAGAACAAACAGGTGAAAAAGATCATCCTGACGAGGCCTGCAGTAGAGGCCGGCGAGAGCCTTGGCTTTCTTCCCGGCGATCTCAAGGAAAAGATAGATCCGTACCTGCGTCCTTTGTATGATGCGTTGGATGACATGATCCCCGCAGACAAGCTCGGCTACTACATGAGCACGAGGACCATCGAGATAGCGCCGCTGGCCTATATGCGCGGACGTACCCTCGACAATGCCTTCATCATTCTCGATGAAGCACAGAACGCGACGGAACTCCAGCTCAAGATGTTCCTCACGCGGATCGGTGCGAGTGCAAAGGCAATCATTACGGGCGACATGACACAGGTGGATCTGCCACGCAATCAGCGCAGCGGCCTCGTTACCGCGGTACGTATCCTTCAAAACATCGACGGCATAGCGCATATCGAACTCGATGAGGAGGATGTTGTTCGTCATCGCCTGGTGAAGCAGATACTGCGTGCATACAACAAGGAACAAGAGAAGGAAAATCCACAACAGGGCGGGAGATAGATGAGCAGCTCAGCAAAACAAATCATTCAAACTATAACCAGGAGGTGGCTTACGAGCTGCCTCTTGTTTTTACCGCTTGCCTGCCATCATTCCGGGCAGGATCAGGTAGTTTCAACGGCAAGAACGGCATCGCTCCAGGCGTCTTCGGCGGGAGACCTGCAAACCGCTATCGA
>DATHKS010000297.1:0-5423 GCA_035488975.1 Chitinophagaceae bacterium
ACATGAGAGTGACCTGGTTTAACAGGAGGGCGTACCGCCTGATTGAAACATATTCGCCTCTTATCCCCGGAATGGCCAGGAAGGCTATGGAAGGGTCCGGCGCACGTGTGCGCAGGGTCATTAAACAGATAAATTCATTTCTCATGAAAGGGATCCATGTTCTTATTACCTGGGTAGTAGCTGTTGCACTGTATCCTTTCTTTCTCTATAGTGCTGGCGGGATCTTCGATGTGAATCCCCGTTTTCTTACAACCATGGACATGTTGACAGGGTATGTATTCGATTCTATTGTGGCCGGTCTTTTTTCCTTTCCTCTTTTATTCCCTGCCTTCCTTTTGTTAAACCTCATTGCCAATATATCTCTCACAACAAATGCGCGGTTTTATCTCTGGTTGATAGTGTTGCCAGGCCTATGCCTGTTTGAACTGCTGGCAATAGGCGGCGAACCAACAAGCGATAGATCAATACTGGTAGACTTTTTTACCCCGGTAGTTGCCACCGCCATTGCCACGGTCATCCGCTATCGCCCATTTACAAAACTCATTGCATCAATCGATGCATTAAAAGAACCACAGCCATGAAAATAAAAATGATACTGCCCGCATTGATGGAGGCGAAAGGCCCCTTCTGGCGCCCGATCAAGTATTCATTGTTCCCGCCACTTGGACTAGCCACCCTGGCTGCCTACTGCGATGCGGACGATGAAGTTCAGCTGGTTGATGAACACGTGGAAGAGTTGACCACGGATGACGAACCGGATCTTGTAATAATACAGGTTTACATCACCAATGCGTACCGGGCCTATGGGATCGCCGATCAATACCGCGCCAGGGGCATCTATGTTTGCCTCGGTGGACTGCACGTGTCATCACTTCCCGGGGAGGCGAGACCTCATGCAGACAGCCTCTTCATCGGGCCGGGCGAGGATATCTTTCCACGGTTCTTAAAGGATCTTCGGAACAAACACCCATTGCCATTATATGTGAATGCGCAGCGGAACATCGAAGACATTCCTCCTATCAGGAGGGATCTCATCAAGCGTTCGCTGTATCTCGTGCCCAATTCGATCGTGGTATCGAGAGGATGCCCTCATCATTGTGATTTCTGTTACAAGGATGCCTTCTTCGAGGGAGGAAAGTCTTTCTATACACAACGTGTAGACGCCGCATTGGCGGAGATCGATCGACTGCCCGGGAGGCATCTGTATTTCCTGGACGATCATTTATTAGGCAATCAAAAATTTGCGACTGCGCTCTTCGATGGGATGAAAGGAATGAACAGGGTGTTCCAGGGTGCCTCCACTCTCGATGCCGTGCTGCGCGGCAACCTCATAGAAAAGGCGGCGGAGGCCGGACTCCGGAGCGTTTTCATTGGCTTCGAAACGCTGAGCAACGCGAATCTCACACAGAGTAATAAGAAACAAAACCAGGGACGCGACTATGAGGATGCGATCCGCCGGCTGCACTCACTCGGTATCATGATCAACGGCAGTTTCGTATTCGGCCTGGATGATGACGGACCCGATGTTTTCAAAAGAACAGTCGATTGGGGTGTGAAGAATGCGCTGACCACTTCCACTTATCATATCCTCACTCCATATCCCGGCACCCGTCTCTTTCAGAATATGAAGGAGGAGAACAGGCTCCTGCATGAAAACTGGGACAAGTACGACACGCGGCAGGTGGTGTATAAGACGAAGGGACTGACGGCGGATCAACTGAAGCAGGGATATGATTGGGCCTACAGGTCATTCTACAGCTGGAGAAATATCGTAAAGGCGAGTCTTCAACACGATGAATGGAAGCACATGGTCAAGCACTTTGCATACGCGGGAGGCTGGAAGAAATTTGAGCCGCTCTGGAATTTCATGATAAAGACCAGGGGACTCAATAAGATGCTGCCATTGCTGGAGTCGATACTGTCGCGGGTAAAGACCGGCGGAAAGGAGAAAGCTCCGCCATTTCCCGCTATTGCGTGAGTTGGTGGCGGGTTGCCAACCCGGGGGCCTGTCCGGCAATGGTTATTTAGAATATAAATTTTTAATACATTTTTTATGAAACAAGCATGGTTTAAACGAGCGGGGTGGCTTTACCTGCCCATCCACGCCATGGGCCTCATTATATCCCTTGGCGCCCTGGCATTCATGGTCCCCGTCTGCATGGCGGTGATCCGCACAGGACATAGCGTAAGCGATGAGCTCTATACAATATTCATTTATGCGACCTGCACATTCTTCTGGTGGAACTGGATCGCGAGAAAAACGGCCATATAATATGAAACCATATTCATTATCCACGCGCGTAGCGAGTTTTGGTTTTGCCATACAGGGAATACGCCAGTTCTTCCGCGAAGAACCGAATGCATGGATACATCTTATTGCTACCATCGGGGTATTCATCACGGGATACCTGACGAGGGTCTCGTGGAGAGAAGCGGCGATACTCGTTCTCGTGACCGGAATGGTCTGGGTGGCGGAAGTATTCAATACGGCGATCGAGAACATAGTGGATCTTATCTCGCCCGATTGGCACCGGTCGGCGGGACTTATCAAGGACCTGTCGGCAGCCGCGGTTCTTTTGGCCGCATTGACGGCCCTTATTACCGGTGCGATCATCTTTATCCCCAAAATATTTTAAGAATGCTGGTAAAATTTTTCTCCAAACGGTCGGCGATCCAATCATTGACCCTGCAGCAATGGATGTTGCTATCCTGCGCATTCAGCTGCCTGCTTTTATTCATCCGTGTCGTAACAACGTCCACACCCACCTACCTGTTCCTCGCCTGGAATCTTTTCCTCGGTTTCATTCCCTATGCTATCAGCCAGTGGCTGTCTGTAAACATTGCAGTCACGCAAAGCAGGCTCAAACTCTTCCTGGCGGCAGGCGCCTGGTTGCTTTTCATTCCGAATTCATTCTATATCCTGACGGATCTCTTTCATCTCGAACAATTCGATGATGCGCCGAAGTGGTTCGACCTGTTGCTGCTCTTCTCCTTTGCATGGAATGGTCTCATGCTTGGTGTGGTCTCGGTCAGGCGGATCGAAATGATGATTGTTGCAAAATATGGCGACAGGCTGTCGCTGTTCTTCGTGATGCTGGTGATGTGGATGAATGCATTCGGCATCTATATCGGCCGCTACCTGCGCTTCAACAGCTGGGACATATTTCTCCAGCCATTTTCCTTATCCAGGGAGATGCTGGAGATAATCATCCATCCTCTCCGGAATGGGATGGAGTGGGGAATGATCACCATCTATGCGGTCTTCATGACGCTTTTATATATCACCGCCCGAAAAATGGGCGAGGATCTTTCTTCGGCGAAGCTGCCTATCAATTAAACACTTAAATAGTCAATCACAATGGAAACAGTCTCAAACCAGGTACAGGATCGCAGCAAGTTGCTTATTAAGGCGCTGCTTATTGCGGGTCTTATTATATTGTTGTCGATCCCTTCCTACTTTGTCCGTAATCTGATTACCGAACGCGAGGCGCGGCAACAAGAGGCCTTCGAAGAGGTCAGCAGCAAGTGGGCAGGCAGTCAGACCATCACACCGGCCGTACTCGTATTGCCGTATGCCGATACTATCATTAATGACAAGGGGGAGAAGCAGACATTTCGAAAACTCGCGTACGTGCTGCCCGATAGCCTCCAGATGGATGCTATCGTGAAGCCCGAGGAAAGGCATCGTGGTATTTACCAGGTAATGCTGTATTCATCTCAGATGAAGATCAAAGGAAGGTTTGGAAGCATCCCCCTGCAACAACTCAAACTCGATGCCGGCAGCATACTCTGGAACGAGGCTTATGTCTTATTTGGGATCACTGATGTCAAGGGCCTGAAGGATGAGGTCCATTTACAATGGAATGGCAGGGATCTTTCCATGAATCCATCCATAGAAGACAGCGGCTTGTTCAAGGAAGGGTTCTCTACTCCCGTCGAAATAACCGAGGCCGGCAATATCGATTTCACTTCCACGCTTAATTTCAATGGCTCCAAACAATTGGCCTTCACACCCGTTGGAAAGGAGACGACAGTGAAGTTATCATCTACCTGGCCGGACCCGAGTTTCATTGGAGGACAATTGCCGGACTACCGCATCAATGGAGAAGGATTTACCGCTACATGGAGGAGCCTGTCTCAAACTCATCCGTTTCCACAGGCATGGAAGGAAAACCTGGTCAACCTGGAGGCTTCTTCCTTCGGGACGGACCTGTATATTCCGGTGAATGGATACCAGAAGACGATGCGTTCGGTAAAATATGCCATGCTATGCATCGTGCTTACATTCGCCGCCTTCTTTATTATTGAAACGGTGAACAAGCGATCCGTTCACCCTTTTCAATACGGGCTGATCGGGTTGGCGCTGATATTGTTTTATACGCTGCTGCTGTCTATTTCCGAATACACCGGGTTCAACGGTGCATATGTGATCAGCTCCGTGGCAACGATCGCACTCATTGCGTGGTTCGTGAAGGGAGTACTTCAGTCAGGTAGGCTCACATCGATACTCGGCGCGTTGCTGGTGCTGTTGTATTCCTATGTCTTTACCATACTGCAGTTGCAGGACTATTCACTGCTGCTCGGAAGCATAGGGCTGTTCCTGACATTGGGTGTGATCATGCATTTTTCAAAGAAAGTACAGTGGTAGCCACGACGGGACAGAAAAAGAAAGTCAAAAGTCAAAATTCAAAATTCAAAAGGGTGTCCTCGGATTAGGAAAAGCATACCCTAAACCTGTTCCTATGAATGAGAAAAGGTCCTCTTGCGGGGACCTTTTCTTTTATGTCGTTAGATGGGGGTTTTAGAAATCGAGGCCCATCGAGAAATACCACATTGGTTTGGATTGGAAGAAATTGTTCATCTCCCACGCGGCATCCACGCGGATGAAGTATCCTAACAGTGTGCTCCGCGCACCGAATCCGTAGCCGCCGGCAAAGGGCCCGATGCCACCCGCCTTGAAGCGGACTGAAGTTGTTGGATCGGATGCCGGGTAAGTGATCTGGGGTCTGCTGATATTTTCAATGCCCCCTTCCCATGCCGTTCCGATATCGAAGAACTGCGTGAGCTGGAAGTTGCGCAGGAAGGCATTGTTGATAGGCTTGTTGAAGAATGTAGTGAACACGGGCACCCTGAATTCACTGTTTATGATAAGATTGTTATTACCGTTCGCGATATTCTGTTTGAAGCCACGCAGGTTGACTGCGAGAGATTGATAGGCGTAGGGAATATTCTGATTCGGAACATTCTCGTTATTGAATTTCGGTGAGAACCAATTGTCTGCTCCACCGGCATAGTAGATGATCTTCTGCGGGCCGAAGGAGAAGTCACCGCCTGCGCGCATCGCCCATATGAGATTACGGAATATTGGCAGGTAATGACGGGCATCGAACCCAAGATTGTACAGGTACTTGCCCACGGCGCCG
>DATHKS010000298.1:0-2780 GCA_035488975.1 Chitinophagaceae bacterium
CGCGCCCTGGTCGACATAGACGGCGCCTACCCCTTCAGACGTGGAGCTTTCCGATCTCTTGACCACGGTGGACCGCTTGAATGTATTGGGCTCGACGATCTCTTTCTTCTTTTCTGCAACAGCGGCTGGCGCCTCTTCCACCTTCTTCGTTCCCGTGGTATCCACTCCCATGCGGACCTCCTGTTTCTTCACCTCCGCCGTTGCCGGTTCCTTAACGAGGCTCTCTTTTGGAGTTAATGCGATGGTATCCTTAGATGGGATTGACTCCTGCGGTTTTGTTACGGGTGGGGAAATAATGGTGCTGATAGCATTACCTGAATCCTTTTTGATATTAGTATCCGTTGCCTTGTTAGCGGCGGATTCTTCGGGCTTCACTACTGTGGGAGTCACGGTGACCGGATTATTCGCAGGCTCCTGCTTAGGCGGGGCTACTTCTTTGACGATCGCGGCCTGTGCCTCCACTGGCTTCTCGTCGCTCTTAACCAGAACCGGCCGCTCGCGGAGGGAGGGATCATTGGAGGCCCTCGACAATACCTCGGTGAATGCAGATACCGGTCTCATTTCCGTCTTCGCCTTACCGGAAGCGGCATCATTGCCCATCTGAACGACGAGTGTCTGCAGATCATAGAGACCCCAACCCTTGTCGCCGAAATTCTTCAGAAGAAATCCGTGATCATTACCCTTCACGACAACGGTGAATTGCTGTTCCGGCCATTTATTGTCCGGGAATCCCACCTTAAAATGATAGGTGCTGTCGCGGAGCTGGGAAAGGATGAGATATCCTGCCGCAGTGGAACTATAGACCTTATCATTCATCTTCACAAAGAATGACTGTTCCCCTTCCGTTTGCAGGTAGATAAAATACTGCTTCTGGGCGAAGCCGGTTTTGAGCAAAAGCACGAGTGAAAGGCAGCAGAGGAATCGCTTCATTGCAAAGAATAGTTGTGTTTCAAAATTAAAGAACAAATGGGCAACTTGGATGAACTGTCAGGGCAAGAATGGGTGAAGTTACTGACAATTAACAAAATGATTTGTGGGATGATGGCTGGTGAATGGGCGGTTACCTGAACGGTTTTTTCTCTTTCTTTTGCGGTGATTGTCCCTTGGTGCCGGTGGATGGACAGTCGATATTTGTGTTGCTATAAGTGCATTGGCTTTCGTATTTGCTTTACGTAGACGAATACTGGTCGGTGAAACTTACAACCAGGGAAACGGTTGGATTGCGGATATGCATTTGCTCAAGGCGTCAATTGAATGTTTTGGGCAGGGCCAGGTTGCGCGTCATGACAACTATTTCGAAATTGGTGGTGGAGGCGGGGGCGGGGCGGGGCCCGCAGGGCTGCGTTAACCAGAGCGAAAACCCGGGTCTTTAGAAAATATTTCCCTTTTTGATTAAGCTACATCAGAGTCACCTTTGCATTCGAATCGTGTCTCTCACCGAACACCGGTCATAAGTTCCTCTGCAATCGACCCACGTTCACCAATTTTTCTCCACCTTTATGAAAACACCAATGCTCCAACCTTGACAACCTCATCTCCCATTCCAGATCGGTCCTCACTAATACAATTCATCCGGAATACCATTCCAATCGATGAAACAAAGGCGCTTGCCATTGCCAATGAGTTTTCCCCGAGACAATTATCCAAAGGAGATATTTTCTTAAAGGAAGGAAAAGTGAGCGACGAGTACCTCTTCCTCGAGACCGGCTTCCTGCGTTCCTATCTCTTCGATACGGAGGGAAATGAAGTCACCATCAACCTTTCCCCACCCAATTCCATTGTCTTCGAAATGGCCTCCTTCTTCCAGCGTGTGCCGGCGCAGGAGAATATCGAAGCCCTTACCGCAAGTACAGGCTGGGTTCTCAGCTATGCGCAGCTCAACAATCTCTTTCATGCCTTGCCCGAGTTTCGCGATTTCGGAAGAGCCGTACTCGTCAAGGGGTTCATTGCATTCAACCAGCGGACGATCTCGCTCATCAACCGTACGGCGGAGCAACGTTATGAGTCATTACTCAAATCGAGTCCGCAGATCTTTCAATACTCCCCATTGAAATATATCGCCTCGTACCTGGGCATCACCGATTCTTCTCTCAGTCGAATACGGAAAGAATTCTCGAAGAAATGATTTCTTGCCAAATGGCAAGGCATTTTACATTCACTTGAAGGAGCTTTGCATTCATTAAATCACATTCTATGCAACACGTTCCTGTCATCATAAGCATTGTCTTCCTCCTCACAAGTTTTCTTGCCGCCTGGATCTTCTACCTCGCTGCCGGACGGTCGAAGGCCGTTCTTCTCATCCTGCTGATCATGGGAGTGGTGCAATCCGTAGCAGGCTGGACCGGCTTCTATCAAACTGGAGGTCCATCGCCGAGGTTCGTTCTCCTGGTGGCGCCCGGCATGCTGGTAGCGATCCTGCTATTCATTACAAAAAGGGGAAGAATTTTTCTCGATGGACTGGACCTGAAAAAAATCACCCTCATTCATGTTGTGAGGGTGCCTGTCGAGATAGTATTGTATTATATCTTTCTCGCGGGGTTGATCCCGCAGCTGATGACATTCGAGGGTCGCAACTTCGATATTATTTCGGGGATCTCCGCACCCATCATTTACTACCTGGTATTCATTTCCCGGAAGGCGGGTCGCCGGCTTCTACTCGCGTGGAATCTTCTCTGCCTCGGATTACTCATCAATGTCGTAGCCATTGCTGTTCTATCGGCAAAGACGCCCTTTCAGCAATTGTCCCTGGATCATCCCAACACTGGTATCACCTATTTCCC
>DATHKS010000299.1:0-3010 GCA_035488975.1 Chitinophagaceae bacterium
ACACTCCGCTATAAGAATATTCGAATCGAGTAAGGTCCTGTCCTGGTCGATTCGAATGTTCTCATTATAGAGTGTTGTATTCACGACTCACGATTGACGATTCACGTTCACGATTCACGTTCATGATTGACAACTCCCGATTCCTTCTCCTCAATCGTCACCTTCTCCTTCTTTATATCCATTCGCAGCAATGCAAACAAACTCATATAGAAATTAGCGATCCATACCAGGGAAAATCCACCAATCAAATATCCCCTCCAGTCAGTAAACACGAGATGATACCGGGTGATGATCAGCATGGCAAGAGTGATATAATGACTGAAGCAATACTCGCAGGTGAATAGGTAAAAGAATTTTCGCGTCACGAAGGATTTGCCTTCCTTGCTATACCTGATGCAGTACTCACGGGGTTCCCTGAATACTTCTTCGTGCGTTACAGTCCATGCAATGCAGGCTATAGGAAGGGAGAACAGGAAGAGGTAGGAAACCTGCAGGCCTAGCGACATGATCTTCGGTTTTAAGAAAGAGATGAAAATGCATGTACGCACTGCGAAAAGCGGGCCACGCGTTTACTTATATACTTCGGGATTGATGATATTGGGCAGATGCAGTCCGTTAAGCCCTGCAATGATATTCAGCGCCGCCGTCTGCGCCATTGCGCTCCTCGCCTCGATGGTTGCGGAGCCGATATGGGGAAGGATAGCCACATTGGGCATATCCAGCAAGGGATTTCCCGGCCGCATCGGTTCAGGGTTCGTCACATCCAACCCCGCGCCCCAAATCACCCCATCCTTCAGGGCCCTCGAAAGATCCTCCTCATTATGAATACCGCCCCTGGCCGCATTGATGAACACAGAGGAAGACTTCATCTTATGAAATGCCGCGCTGTTAAACATGCCCTTCGTCTCCGGTGTTAGCGCAGTATGCACAGATACTACATCGCTCCCTGAAAGCAATTCGTCGAAGGAGACCCATTGCGCCCCCAGTTCCTTCTCCGCAGTTTCATTGCGATGCCTGTTATGATAAATTACATCCATCTTGTACGCGCCCACACATCGCTTCGCCATTTCGAGCCCGATCTTCCCCAATCCCACTATCCCAAGTGTCTTACCTGTCAATTCAAAGCCCAGGTTAGCCAGCGGGTCGAAGAAGCCCCACTCTCCCCTATTAATGGTCTTGTGCAAATAAAATGCTTTGCGGCTCACGGCAAGTAATAGCAAAAAAGCCGTATCTGCCGTGGCATTGCTTAGAACACCGGGAGTATTGCTTACCGGTATCTTCACTCTCGTTGCAGCAGCCAGATCCACGTTATCGAAACCTACCGCATGAAGCGCTATTACTTTCAGATGGCCGCATTCGCTGAGAAAGGCAGGGTTGATCTTATTCGGGCCGACGCTCAACAACGCATCGTGCTTTTTACAAAATTGCACAAGTTCCTCCGGTGTCAGTTCTCTTTTCTCCTTCCATTCAGTCACCTGGTGACCCGCATCATGAAGCAGCTGCAAGCCAGTTGGAGCAATGACACGTGTGATGAAAACATTCATTGATACTATTTTTAATGAATCCCCACCCGTCGTCGAGGAATTCACGATTCACGATTCACGTTTACCGTTTACCGCTCCCCTGCCGCATTCAAAAAATCCCTGATCCCCAAAACGATCTTATCCACGACCTGCTGTTGAAAACCCTCATCCAATATCTTCATCTCTTCCTCCGGGTTGCTGAGGAAAAGCATTTCCACCAATGCATTTGGATATTCAACGGGGCTATTCAGCATAAAATTAAAACTTCCTGTATTGCCATATTCTTTCAGCCCTAGTTCCAGCATACGATCGTAGATGTCCTTGCTGAGACTCCTGAATCCGATGTACCTATAGTAGGTACTGGTGCCTCCCACATGGATCGGATCGCTGGAGGAATTGAGATGAATGCTGACAAGAAGATCGGGCATGCTGTCACGGTACATTAAAATGCGCTGTTTGTTATCCACGAAGACCTCGGCATTGCGTGTCATCAATACAGTTGCACCCTGTTGCCGCAGGGCTCGCTGCAGTTTCAATGCAACGGCCAGGGTAAGCATCTTTTCCGACGAGCCGGTGGGGCCATCTGCGCCGGTATTCTCGCCGCCATGACCCGCATCCACCGCAATACGGAGATTCTTCAAAGACAGGCTCTCCGGTTGCCTCCTTACCTGGATCACCAGGCTGTTGCCCTTATAATATATCTTATAACCCCATTGCTGTTGATGTTTCAGTTCGATAGTCACGCGAAACACATCGTCCTCCACCTGCTCATAGTACACATTCTTTATTTCCTTCGTGTTCTCGAGTTGGGTGATCCAATTCGTATTATTTGTGGCGCCGAATATGTCAACGACAATTCTCGACGGATCTATCTGCTGTGTGGACTGATAGGGAAGTCGTGAAAACAATCCAACATTCACATAGTCGAACACTGAATCACCATATACTCTCCAACTCCCGGTGAGAGACTCGGGAGTGAACGTCCCCTTGGGTAGAAAATCCGCAACGTCATCGGGAATATAGGCACTATGATACCTGGATAGCTGGACCTTGTAGTTCGATCCTACTTTGCCTATGATACGCAAAGGGATCATCGAATCGAGATAGCCTATTTTGGAGCCGCCGAGCCTGTCTTCGCCGAGTCCAAACAGGAGATGAGCGAGACGCCCCTTGGTGATGGCCATGTCCGGCGCAGCCGGGCTGAAGACCGATACCTTGTTATTCGTGTACTTCGTTACCGATTTCCCTTTTTCATCCGTGATCCTGATCGCGATCTTCGTCGCCGAAAAACTATCGGCCTGCCGCAGCATATATTCTCCCTGATAAATGCCGGGCACCTTGTTGATACCGGTCGTTGGCATCTCATACAATGGAATTGTCCCATTGGCCGTAACGGTACAACCGGGAAGACCTTTCACGCGGAATTTTATCCTATCGCCTGGCTGGAGCACGAGATTCCCTTCAGGAAATGTTTCTATGCTCACTAT
>DATHKS010000300.1:0-6350 GCA_035488975.1 Chitinophagaceae bacterium
ATTGGATAGCCGTGGTAATCCGACCGTAGAAGTTGATCTAATAACAGATGAAGGCGCGGTTGGGCGTGCGGCCGTACCAAGTGGCGCCAGCACCGGCATACATGAGGCAGCGGAATTGCGTGACGGCGATAAGAAGAAATATCTCGGTAAGGGTGTATTGAAGGCCGTGAAGAATGTGAACGATATAATCGCACCCACCTTGCTCGGCGCCGATGTGGCAGATCAAACAGGCATCGATCAGCTGATGATAGAGCTCGATGGCACGGAGAATAAAAGTAAGCTCGGCGCCAATGCCATTCTCGCCGTGAGTATGGCCGCGGCAAAGGCGGCTGCTGATGAAGCGTCTCTCCCCCTGTATCGTTATATAGGTGGGACCAATGCAAAGGTGTTGCCGATCCCAATGATGAATATCCTGAATGGTGGCGCACACGCAGACAACAAGATCGACTTCCAGGAGTTCATGGTCATGCCGGTCGGCGCCTCCGATTTCAGCGAAGGTCTTCGCTGGGGTGTGGAGATCTTCCATGCATTGAAATCGGTATTGAAGAAAAAGGGCTTTAGTACGAATGTCGGCGATGAAGGGGGATTTGCTCCCAATATCCAATCCAACGAGGAGGCCATTGAAACGGTGTTGACGGCTATCAGCGCAGCGGGATATAAGACGGGCTCGCAGATCATGATCGCAATGGACGCCGCTAACAGCGAACTGTGGGACGCGAAGAAGAAGAAATATGTTTTTCATAAGAGCAGCGGAAAGGAAATGACCAGCGAGCAACTGGTGAAGTACTGGACAAGCTGGGTAAAACAATACCCCATTGCTTCGATAGAAGATGGAATGGCAGAAGATGACTGGGCAGGCTGGAAGATGCTGACTGAATCCGTGGGGACTAAATGTCAATTGGTGGGAGATGATCTTTTCGTCACCAATGTTACCCGCCTTCAGCAGGGCATCGATAAGAGCATTGCGAACGCATTGCTCGTGAAAGTAAACCAGATCGGTACCATCACAGAAACCATCAATGCGGTGACGCTTGCACAACACAATGGCTTCAATACGATCATGAGTCACAGAAGCGGTGAGACGGAAGACACAACGATCGCCGATTTGGCTGTAGCGCTCAATTGCGGACAGATCAAGACCGGCTCCGCTTCCCGTACCGACCGGATAGCCAAGTACAACCAACTGATCAGGATCGAGGAACAATTAGGCAGCAGTGCAATTTATCCGAAAGGAAAGATTAAATTTGGTAAATAAGCCGGTAAATCGCCGGTGGTTTATGGCCTGACGAGGTCGTTCACCGTAAACCACCGGCTTACTATAATTGCTAAATCATCGCATTGAAATTCTTTAATCAAATTCCCGCCTGGCTAAGAAATAAGTACTTCATAGCGACGGCCGTTTTTGCAGCCATCCTGCTTTTTTTCGATAAAAATGATGTCTTTACGGCATTATCAAGAGACAAGGAATTGCGGGAATGGGAGAAGAGTAAAGTTCATTATACCCGAGAAATCAACGAATTACAAGAGATACGCGCCAACCTTACCAATAATCCCCAGACCATTGAAAAATATGCCAGGGAAAAATATCTAATGAAAAGGGACAATGAAGACCTTTTCATCATACCGGAAAACCCCGTAAAAGCGAATAATTAGGAATTCGGCACAATAAGGCCTCCAATCTCCCGTTTTTAACCCGGACATCTCACTGGACATTTTTATTTATTTGGACATTAATGGTTTGCTCATGACAAATTTTACTCCTGAGGAGCTTATACTCTATTTGTATAAGGAAACCTCTGCAGAAATGACCGCTGCTATTGAGCTGGCACTAAAGCAGGATTGGACGATTCGCGAAAAATTAACTGTTTTAAAGACATCGATGCAAAGGCTTGATACCCTTAAAGCATCTCCCCGTACAGAAGTTGTGTTGAATCTTTTGAACTATGCACGTGAACGTTCAATAGAACAGGTGCAGTAGTCGCGGTCAGATTAACGTATTTAATAAAAAACCGTCCCGCTTGCTGCGGGACGGTTTTTTTTATTTTAATGACCTTAATTTCGCACTACCGATTTATGACCCGCCAGCATCGTTACAAATTCGTGATCGATTATTTCCTGGAGCATGCACCCGCAGCGGATACGGAACTGATCTATGATGATCCTTACCAACTCCTCGTGGCGGTGATCCTCTCCGCGCAATGCACGGACAAGCGCGTGAACATGACCACCCCGGCCATCTATGATAGATTTCCGGATGTGTACGCGCTTAGCAGGACAACCGTTGAAGAATTATTTCCCTATATCAAGAGCATCTCGTATCCTAACAACAAGACCAGGCATCTCATTGGCATGGCGAAGAAAGTAGTTGAGGATTTCGATGGCCGCATACCAATGACGGTTGATGAACTCGTGCAACTTCCCGGCGTCGGGCGCAAGACAGCGAACGTGATAACATCGGTGGTGGACAAACAACCGAACATGGCAGTCGATACGCATGTCTTCCGCGTAAGCAAGAGGATCGGGCTGGTACCGCAATCGGCATCGACACCACTGGCAGTCGAGAAAGAACTAATCCGGAATATCCCCACAGCACTGATTCATAAGGCGCATCATTGGCTCATTCTTCATGGCCGTTACGTCTGCGTGGCGCGAAATCCTCATTGCGCAGAGTGCGGAATACGGCCCGCCTGCCGTTATTTTCACCAGATCAGCAAGTCGCTTCCCCCCGGTTGATCTATCGCCGCTTGCTAATTTTAATAAGACAACAAAGGCAGTAGCCGATGGATGAGTTTGAATTAAAATCGTGCAGGTATGTTTGGGAAGAGAAGGGGAGTGGCGCTATGGCTGGTGGCGTGGTTAATGAGCTTACCGGAGGATGCAGGCGCTCAATATTATTTTTATAATGACGGCAATTTCAGTTCCAATTGGATATTGGAAATGGGTCCCATCGCAGGCATCATGAATTGCCTCACCGATCTCGGCGGACGAAAGGGAAATGGGGGAAAGGGCCTGAAGGATCTCAATTGGCAAATGTCCAGGCCCTGCGCTGGTCTTTATCTCCAGGCCATCTACAAGGAGGCCTTCGCCTGGAAAATGGAAGGCTGTGCCGGCAATATTGAATCGAAGGATGCCGTATTGCGAAACACCGATCCATCGCTGAATGGACGCTATGGCAGGAATCTAAGCTTTAGGAGCAGGATCATTGATGTTCATCTCGCGCTTGAGATCCATCCGTTGTTCTTTAGGATCTATGATCAGGGTAAGGCTCCTTATTTTTCACCTTATCTCATTGGCGGCATCGGGTATTTCGTTTTCAATCCCAAGGCATTGCTCAACGGCCAGTGGTATGCCTTGCATCCCTTGCGGCTGGAAGGCCAGGGTTTTAGGGAATATGCCGATCATCGGCCATACAGGCTACAGCAGGTAAATATTCCTGTCGGGATCGGGTTGCGTTATGAAGTGGGAGCATGGACGAATATCAGGCTTGAGTTCATTCACCGCGTATTGTTTACCGATTACCTGGATGATGTGAGCACTAATTATATCAATCCCACCTTATTCTATGACTATCTCCCACCGCCAGGGGCAGTCATAGCCGCGCAATTATATAGCAGGGCGAAAGAATTACAGCCGGGAATTAATGTGAACTCGTCCATGACGAGAGGCAATCCGGAGAATAAGGATGCTTTCTTCACTATACAATTGAAGGTGGGGTTTCTGTTGAGGCCCAGGAAGAATTGACCAATATGCCAATGCCATTTGAACCACAAAGGCACAAAGAACACAAAGAGACACAAAGAAATACAATAAGAAAAGAATAGTAGGGGAGCGAAGCAGTGTAGACACTTCGACTAGCACGCCCATTGTCACATTACCAAATTATCAAATTGTCAAATTATTCAGATGTATTTTTTAATCTCTTCTACTAACTCCGTCTTCGTAATCGGCACTCCCATGATCTTATTATATCCCTTTGCATCTACGAAATAAACATCCCTGATGATCTTGATGAGTTGTCCATTGTTGATCTCCGGTATGAGAACCATTTCGAAATTGCGAATGATCTCGCCGAGATTTTTTGGAAAGGGCCGCACATATCGAAGATGGGCATGACTGACCGAATGGCCTTCGGCTATTAATTCGGTTACAGCCGATTTAATAGCACCATAGGTTGAACCCCAGCCGAGGACGAGGATCTTGCCCTTCTCGGCTCCGTTATCCAGCTTCTGTTCCGGGATATATTCTGCAATCTTGTCCACCTTTTCCTGGCGGATCTTCACCATCAGTTGGTGATTCTCGGGATCATAGCTGATATTTCCGGTGACGTTTTGCTTTTCCAATCCACCGATCCGGTGTTCGAGTCCAGGTGTTCCGGGTATCGCCCATGGCCGCGCTAATTTCTCATCCCTGAGATAGGGCTGAAGCTTTTCCTCTCCATGGCCGAGTTCCGTCTTGAATTTCACATGTATGGGTGGCAGCTCTTCCGTCTTTGGAAATCTCCAGGGCTCCGCACCATTTGCAATGTATCCATCACTGAGAAAAATGACAGGTGTCATGTGTTGCACCGATATCCGTACCGCTTCATAAATGGCTTCGAAACAATCCGCCGGTGTTGAACTTGCAATCACTGGCATCGGGCATTCGCCATTCCTGCCATAATATGCCTGGAGAAGATCGGACTGCTCCGTCTTCGTGGGCAGGCCGGTAGATGGTCCGCCCCGTTGCACATCGATAATGATAAGCGGAATCTCAAGCATCACAGCCAACCCCATGGCCTCAGCCTTGAGCGCCATGCCGGGTCCGGACGTAGTGGTGACCCCGAGGGATCCTCCGTAAGCCGCCCCGATACTTGAAGTAATGGCGGCGATCTCATCTTCCGCCTGGAAAGTGCGCACCCCGAAATTCTTATGCCTGCTGAGTTCGTGTAGTATATCCGAGGCCGGTGTGATGGGATACGAGCCGAGGAATAATGGAAGACCACTCACTTGCGAGGCGGCGATCAGGCCATAGGACAATGCCTGGTTACCCATTACCGACCGGTAAACCCCGGAAGGCATCTTCGCCTTTTCCACCTTATAGGTAGTGGTAAAGGTTTCGGTGGTATCTCCATAGTTATATCCTGCCTGCAATACTTTCAGGTTACTTTCAAGGATATCGGGCTTCTTCCCGAATTTCTCTTTAAGAAAGACGGAAGTATTATCCATATCGCGGCCGTACATCCAGTAAAGGAACCCCAGCACGAACATGTTCTTGGCGCGGTCCTTCTCCTTCATTCCCAGGGGAAAATCCTTGAGCGCCTCCCGCGTCATCTTGGTCACGTCCATCTTTATCACCTCGTAGTTACTGAGGCTGCCGTTTTCCAATGGATTTTCACCATCGGGGTAATTCGCCAACCGGAGATTCTTCGAATCGAAACCATCGGTATTCACGATGATCTTTCCTCCTTTCTTCAATGCAAGGAGGTTCGCCTTCAGGGCCGCAGCATTCATCGCCACGAGCACATCACAGGCATCGCCTGGAGTAAATATCCTGTCGCTGGAAAATCGTAATTGATAGCCGCTGACACCGGGCAGGGTGCCTATCGGAGCCCTGATCTCGGCCGGGAAATCGGGGAACGTAGAAAGATCTATACCCAGAAGGGCAGTATTGTTGGTAAACTGTGTGCCGGTCAGCTGCATTCCATCCCCACTATCCCCTGCGAATTTTATGACTACATCGCTAAGTACTTCCTGTTTGCGGATCATCGTTGAAAATTATCTTGCGAAAGTAAAACAAGTTCGGCTTCGTTGTGGCTATACGGGACCTTGCCGGCGTCATTATTTCCCTAAATTTTGACTGTTTTGGTTGAATGGCGATCTAAATGTCGCTGCCGCCCTTATTTTTGAGATCTAAACCACGTGCCATGAATCTATCCAAGAAGCTTTTATTAAGCCTTTTAGCGGGCTTATTCTGCCATTGTGCCTTCAGCCAGTATAAATTGACCGATCCCTTACCCGTGGATCCGGATGTGAAAGTCGGGAAACTCTCCAACGGGCTCACCTACTATATCAGGAGGAATGTAAAGCCAGAGAAGAAGGTGGAGCTCCGCCTGGCCGTTAACGCCGGGTCAGTCCTTGAAAATGACAACCAGCTCGGCCTTGCTCACTTCATGGAGCATATGGGTTTTAATGGCTCGAAGAATTTTCCGAAGAATGAACTCGTCGACTTCTTACAGAAATCGGGAGTGAAGTTCGGCGCCGATCTGAATGCCTATACGGGCTTCGATGAAACAGTGTACATTCTTCCAATTCCAACAGAAGATGAAGCCGTTGTAGAAAAAGGGTTCACCGTCCTGGAAGACTGGGCCTTCA
>DATHKS010000301.1:0-2399 GCA_035488975.1 Chitinophagaceae bacterium
TATTAAATGAGTCGTGGTTCTGCGGGTTCAGGTTCTATGTCGATGAGAATGTACTCATCCCCCGGCCCGAGACCGAGGAGTTGGTGGAATGGATCATCACCGATTGCCGCTTTCCCATCGCGGAATTAAGTATTCTCGATATCGGGAGTGGCAGCGGCTGCATTCCCATTTCATTAAAGAGGCGGTTGGGAAAGGCGAATGTGACGGGCTGCGACAAAAGTCCGGCGGCCCTGGGCGTGGCCCGGCGCAATGCAGAAAGCCTGGGCGTGCAGGTGGGCTTCAGTGAGCTGGATTTCCTTTCACCCCAGGATCGCGCGGTGCTTCCCTCCTGCGATATTATCGTCAGCAACCCGCCGTACATACCCGAGAAAGACCGGGAGAACATGCCGGTCAATGTGAAGGATCATGAGCCCGCGATGGCGCTCTTCGTACCATCTGGAGATCCGTTGGTATTCTATAAGGCGATATCCGCATTCGGAAAAGAACATTTGCAGAAGAACGGAAAGATCTATGTCGAGATCAATGAGTCGTTGGGCAAAGAGGTGATAGCGCTATTTGAATTGCTGGGTTACAAGACACAATTGAAACAGGATATGCAGGGAAAGGACAGGATGGTAAAGGCATGGCTTGACGACGATGAATGAGTGCCGTGATGCAGCATCATTTTACATTTGCCACCACCTTGGCTCCTGATTTCTTCGAGAGTCGCATGATGCGGAATACCTCGCCATAGAAGGAGGCCGTATCTGCATTGATCACCACTGTGGGTGTATCGACTGTAGCCTTGAATTTATTGATCTCCCTCACCAATGCCGTATCGATCATGCTGACATCGATCTTTGTGGACCCGAGATAGAACTGCTGCTTGTTATCGATTGAGATCATGATGTTCTGTTTCGCCTTCGTATCCTTTGTGCCTCTCGGTACACCTACACGAATCACATTGGGGTTGGCAAGTGTGGCAACGATGAGGAAGAACATGAGCAGAATGAACAGGATATCATTCAATGAATCCGTAAATACTTCCGATTCCTGTTTATGCTTTTTTCTGAATTTCATCCGGCTTTTTATTGATGATTGGTGTCGGACGTTAAATTAACGTGTCGGTTCCTGCAGTACATCGAGGAAATCCGATGAGGCCGCTTCCATCTTATTCGCCGTCTTCTCGATCTGTGTATTCAAATAACTATAGGCGAGATACGCGCCCAGGCCGATGACGAGCCCGGAGATGGAAGTGATCAGTTTGGTATAGATACCACCGGCGATGGTACCTACTTCGAATTCATTGGAATTATTGATACCGGAGAATAATTGCATTAGTCCAACCAGCGTACCCACGAAGCCGAAGATGGGAGCCGCCTTGGAGACCACCGATAATATACCCAGGTTCTTCTCGAGTTTGTACATCTCGAGCTGGCCCACGTTGTCCATGCTCTTTTCAATGAGATCGATCGGCTTGCCGATGCGTTGGATGCCCTTGTCGATAATGTGGGCAACGGGATTATTTGTATTCTTCGCGAAACTTCGTGCAGCGGAGATATTCCCGCTCACGATATGATCCCGGATGATATTCATGAAATTGGTGTCGATCCTTGCCGCATTCCGGATAGCGATGGTCCTCTCGGCAAATACATATACCGCGAAAAGCAGCATGATGCCCAGCGGGATCATGATCCAGCCACCCATCATCAGCAGTTCCAGGAAGCTGAGCTTCCCATCGTGGTTGGTATCGCCTGTCGCGAATTTGGTAACGGTTTGTAGTGAATCGACGATCTGTAAAAGGTCTAACATAGATAATCCTCTTTAAGTGCGTAAATGTAAGGCAGTATGAAGAAATTGCTTTTCTATTATTATCAACAGCCCTTGATAAACTCCGGCCACTCCCACTCTTGCTCAAACCCGGCTGCCTTCGATAAGCGCTTTGTTTTCAGAACTCATGAACGAAAAAAACGATGCCACGTTGTACGTGGCATGTAAGTTTTGGAGTTCTTTAACAACAAAAGACAATTTGGTAATTTGATAATTTGGCAATGACCACAGCAGTAGAGTCCTACTGATCATAGCACGCATAATTGTCAAATTGCCGAATTATCAAATTAATTTTACTTATATTTATTCTTCTGAAATTCAGCATGGCATGAAAAAAAAGTATTTCTATCTTTTTTGCTTTTTAGTCCTTACCAGCCAGGGATTAAAAGCTCAATATAAGTCTACAGGAAAAGTATTTAAAGGTTCTGTTGGTATAACAGGAGGCTACTCTGCACTTGACATTGGCACATTCCAACGTTGGCTATCCGATAATGGTGTAAACATGACCTCTTCGAATTTTTTAAATATAGGAATAGAAGGTTTTGTAGTAAAAAAACATTTTGTTGGCGGCTTTAATTACCGGTACGAAG
>DATHKS010000302.1:0-3755 GCA_035488975.1 Chitinophagaceae bacterium
CGTTCACAGCAGCAAGCAGGGATTGCTGGGGCTTTCAACTTTCCCGAATCCTGCCGTGAACGAGCTTACCATTAACCTGCCGCAGGGATGGCAGGGACAGAGAGTGAAACTGGAGGTATATGATGTATCGGGTAAATTGACCAGGTCGGTTGACATGGCGAATGCCGCTGCCTCAACTTCCATAAGTGTATCCGATCTTGGAAAAGGATTGTATGTTGTAAAGGCGAGCATGGGCAGCGAGAGCGCACACCAGCGTATCGTCAAGAATTAATGATTAGTAAGATTCAAAATTGAATAAAGTTTTTTTGCGCAGGATATAACAGTCCAGGGTTTTTTGATTGCACAAGGCGAAACGAAAGTTTCGTCTTTTTTTTGGCCCACAGATTTTCCGATAAAAGAAAGTCTTCAGATTCACTCAATGAAAAATTCTTTCAAGAACATTCGTTTGCAATTTTGATTAGCTTTGGGATCGAAAAAGATTTTGAACCACTAAGACCCGAAGGCACTAAGAAACACAAAGACTACTTATATCACGACCATTATCAAATTATCAAATTGTCAAATTTTTTTTAAAATGGAAAGCGCAATCACACAGGATCTCCTCATCAACATGGTTCTTGCAGAATGGAAAAAACAAAATGCTAATCTCGATAAACTCCTGGATACGCTCTCTCCCGAAAAGTGGCTCCAGGCCATTGCCCCCGGTAAGAACCGTGGCATCTACCTGGTTGGGCATCTCGTTGCCGTAAACGATGGCATTGCTAAATTCCTCGGCATAGGCGAGAAGCTTTACCCGCAGCTCGAGGGCATCTTCCTTACCAATCCCGATTCAACGAAAACGGAAATGCCTTCCCTCTCCGAGCTTCGACAGTATTGGACAAATATAAATACGCGACTGGAGAAATATTTCTCTACCATGTCGGCCGCCGATTGGTTCTCTCGCCACACCGCCGTATCCGAAGAAGCATTCGCGAAAGAGCCCAATAGGAACAAACTGAATATCCTGATCAACCGCACTAACCACCAGAGTTATCATCTCGGTCAGCTCGCACTGTTGAAATAGAAGAATGTCTTACACAATAATGCCGCGCAGTGATACTGCGCGGCATTATTAAATTTAATAAAAAGTCTTTCTGCTGAAGACCAATTCCTAGTTCCAAATCTCTAATTTCTTAAATCATCAGGCCTTTCTATAAATTAACCTTCTCGAATTGCAAGATACTTGAGCATTGTCCAAAGGAGTTCCTTGAACCTTCGGACAATATTTCATTGCGATTATACTATTTACTTATTTAATCACTCCAGACAACAGCCCCTTTCCCTTCACACCCGCCTTGAACCCGGAGTTAAGTCCGAGACTATATCCGCCTTCCACACCGGCCACTGTTGTTCCTACTTTGCCGATGCCATCCACCACCAACGCCTCGCTCGCCAGGCCTACCTTCCCTTCCACCGATCCTTTCAGACCGAAATCGGAGAACTCATTATTGTTATCGAACGATATGTACAGCATTTGTTTTACGCCCACCTTGGCCAGGCTTCCGAATTTCTGCTCCGCTCCTACTCCCGCCGCTATCGTGGAGGTGCCCGTCTTAAAATTCTTTTCATACCCCAGCATCAGTCCCTTTCCTCCTTCAATGGCATACTTCGAACAATCCGCTTTGAGTTTCGCGACCTGGAGAT
Source organism: Chitinophagaceae bacterium (assembly GCA_035488975.1). Classification (GTDB taxonomy): domain Bacteria; phylum Bacteroidota; class Bacteroidia; order Chitinophagales; family Chitinophagaceae; genus DATHKS01. The sequence goes on from DATHKS010000302.1 coordinate 1,684, forward strand.
CGACGTCGATATTCAGCCATTTCGGACAATTGATATCGATGTTATGATTGGCAGCGATGAGTTCATCGGCCTGTGCGGTGGTCATCTTCGTCAGGCAACCCTGGGGAGGATCTTCGAATGCAACGGCAGTACTGATGGTTGTCATGAGGAAACTGAAGTACTGCGACACCATATGATAGACCATCTTCTTCCTCCCGATCGTCGGGTCTAGTTGAACCACGCTGATCAGTGCATTGATATATTCCTTCCATCGTGCATCCACAATATTGATACGGTTGCCGACCATGGCGTTTCTCGCCGCCATGTAATTGTCAACGATCGGTGTATGGAGATCGCAGCATTTCTTTGCATACGCCTCAAACAATTCGGCGGTCTGTCCGGGCACATTCGGTGGTTGGGGACAAACTGCAGCCTGCAATTCCTCGTAATATTTTATTCCAAGGGATTTCAGTTTCTCGCTCTCCGCTTCCCCGATCACGCTCAGGTCCGTGAAGGTATTGCCGAGGTCACGGATCAGTTCATCGACAAGACTGGAATAGATCCCCGTGTGATTTCTTCCCTCTTCCAGTCGCATCTCGTTGGTTACCTCTCCCGCATTCATCCAAAAGAGCAACTCCGCCTGCAGCGACAGCACGTAATTGGCATGCTCGTCCCACCACGGCCTCGAATCCTTAGCCTGCGTGGGAAGATCGGGTATCCTGAAGCGGCCGAGATTGATCTCCTCGAAAAAATCGCGGTGCGGCACCCCGGTCCTCTTCTTCCGGAGGGCACTCAGATTGATCGCGATCCCCTTCCGTTTCAGTAACGCGAGAGTGGACCGGCGATGCGCAACCTCCAATTCTTTTTCGAAGTAGGCTTGTGCCTTCACAAATTCCTTTTCAAAATAACTGATCATTCCCATCGACCTGTTGGCTTCTGGGTTCAATTCATCTATCGAGAGGCATTTCTGAAAATATTCCTTTGCACGCTGCATATCTCCAAGGCCGAGAAAGGACTGACCGATATTATTAAGGAGAAGTGTATTGTCCGGGATATTCCCCAGGTGATGCATAAGTATGGGAATAGCCTTCTCCTCCAATCCTGCCATGTTGAACAATGCCGCAAGATTGTTCCATCCTATTATTTCATCCGGATTCTTCTGTACCGCACCGGTAGAGATGAGTAATGCCTCAACGGGCCGGTCCTGGTACCAAAGTGCAATGGAAGTTTTCTCCAATTGCGCACCAGTCTGTTCCGCCTCCATTTCTTTCACTTCCTTCACCACTGCAGGCGTTGCAACGGCCTCCAGTTGTTTTCGCGACTGCTGAACGCCCGCCATCAATTCAATTCTTGTCGGCGGCTTAACTGGCACTATCGCCAACCGGCGAATATCCTTGTCGGGCTGCCTGATCTCGAAATCAGGTAGCGTCGTCTCATCGATCTTAATATCGTTTTTCGAGGCTATGTCCTTTATCTGGGATGATGCCTGCTTTAACATCTGCTCCTTGTATTTGGCAAGCTCGGCTGGCGTCATGCTCATCATCTTGTTGATATCCGGCACGGCAGGTTTTGATTGTGCGCCAACCACTCCCGGCAATAAGACGAATAAGAATGGCAGCGCTAGAAAGGAAAGAATTTTCATGTTGAGCATATAAATGGAACACGAAAGTAGCCGGGTGGGTCAACGACGGGAACCTCCATCGGCTGAACCGCGGAAAAGCCGTAATGAGTTGCGTCCATTCATAGCCTCCATCCTGCTCTTCATCCTCTTCGTCCCTGCCATTAAGGGCTATTCTCCGGTCGTTTGCCGTTTTGAAAAAGCTGTTCCATCATTTCTGTTTAATTTACACCCTACTATGCGCCAACTTGCAGCTATATTATTTGCGGACATGACCGGGTACACGGCACTCATGCAGGAGAATGAACAACTGGCCCGCGTGAAACGGAAGCGCCTCAAGGAAGTGCTGGAGGCTACGGTCAGTGAGTTCAACGGGAAAGTGCTGCAATACTATGGAGATGGCTCGTTGAGCATCTTCAACAGCGCCATCGATAGCGTAAACTGTGCAATAAACATCCAGCACCAGTTGAAGCAG
>DATHKS010000303.1:0-2084 GCA_035488975.1 Chitinophagaceae bacterium
TCTCTCACTTTCCATTCGTGCCCGTCGTGCAACACGGGTTTCTTGTATTTATATTGAATGGCATTGTTGGCGAAGCAGCAAAGGCAATCTATTATCGCCAGGATATTTCCATTGGTCTGCACGGGAGCGAGGTAGTCGAAAAGCTCATTGACGAGAAGATCGTATAGCTGCATTTCCAACCGGAGTATCTTCTCCTCGGCGCCGGTTATTTTCTCCTCGTAGTCCTTGAGTTCGGGTGTGATGTAGCGTTCTGCATTGGCGAGCGTCTGCTTCCGCATCCAATCGGACGGCACTTTATGCTTGTGCGAGTTGGTCACCTCGAGATAGTAGCCGAACACATTATTGAATGCGATCTTCAACGATGAGATGCCCGTACGTTCCGCCTCCTTTTGCTGCAGCTGCGCAAGATATTCCTTACCCGTGTAGGCAATTTTGCGCAGATCATCCAACTCGGGGCTGACACCTGTATTGATCATTCCTCCCTTCGCGGCGAGTGCCGGCGGGTTCTCGATAATCTCACCAAATATCTTATCGGCGATGTAAGGACAGGGATTCAATGCATCGCCCAGTCTTTTCAGGTATTCACTACCCGATCCGAGACAAGCCTCCTTGATGATCCCGACCTGTCTCAGTCCGCGGGCAAGTTGGAGTATCTCCCGCGGATTGATTTTCTTTGGCGGGATCTTGGCGACGAGCCTCTCAATGTCGCCACAGGCACGCACGGCCTGTGCGAGCCGGGTCCTGAGATCTGTGTCCTTGATGAGAAATTCGACAAGGTCCAGGCGTTCGTTTATCTTATTGATGTCTTTGAGCGGGAATACGATCCATCTCTTCAGGAGCCTTGCTCCCATGGGAGAAAATGTATTATCCAACACGCCCAGAAGCGTATGATCACCCTCGGAATTTCCATAGACAAGTTCGAGATTGCGGATAGTAAAGCGATCCATCCACAGGAAGTCGTCGCGGTCGATCCGTTGAAGCGAAGTGACATGTTGAAGATTCGGATGTTCCGTATCACGCAGGTAGTGGATGATGGAGCCTGCAGCAATGAGTCCGTTCTTCATTCCCTCTACGCCGAAACCTTTGAGAGAATGGGTTTGAAAATGCTTGAGCAGCGTATCCTCGGCATAGGCAGGCTCGAAGATCCATTCATCCAGGGAATAGGTGTACATCTTCCCGCCGAAGATCTCCCTGAACGCTTTTTGTTTATGACGCTGAAAGACGACCTCGGCGGGTTTGAAACTCTGCAACAATTTATCGGCATATTCCCGGTCGCCTTCCGCGAGAAGAAATTCTCCCGTGGAGAGATCGAGGAAGGCCATGCCATATTGGTCATCATCCGCAAAATGAATGGCCGCCAGGAAATTATTGCTGTGATGATCCAGGAGTTTGTCGTTTACCGTAGTCCCTGGCGTCACCATTTCCGTCACGCCCCGTTTTACGATACCCTTTGCCTGTTTGGGGTCTTCGAGCTGATCGCAGATGGCGACGCGATATCCCGCCTTCACGAGTTTATGCAGGTAGGTATCGAGGGAATGATGAGGAAATCCCGCAAGTTCGAGGGAGGCGGCCGCGCCGTTATTCCTCTTGGTCAGTGTAATGCCCAGGGCCTGGGAAGCAATGACGGCGTCCTGGCCGAAGGTCTCATAAAAATCACCCACCCTGAAAAGCAGGACAGCATCGGGGTACTTCTGCTTAATGGCCCGGTGTTGCAGCATCAGGGGTGTATCTTCAATTTTCGTTTTAGCCATCTTTTGATTATGGAAACCGCTTCAGGCGGAACATGTCGACAAAAATAAGGAACTGTTGAGGTAACTCCGGGACAGCCTTTATTTGGAAAGAAAATAAAAAGAAACCGGGAATTGCGGGTGATTAAACGGTTTTTTGGCTCTTCTCCAAAAATACTACCGGTCGGGATGTCAACCGGGTGTCAACTCTAATCGATCAGAAACATTTATACCCGTTTAAAATCGACTCCTGGGTGATTATTGCCAACCCGGATATCATTTTGATTTCCCCCGGGACAATGCCGATTGCTTCATCTCATATTATTATTTTACTTTGTTCGTCTAAAGTCATCATAT
>DATHKS010000304.1:0-2224 GCA_035488975.1 Chitinophagaceae bacterium
CTGAATCATAGTGTCTGCTATTCACGATTGACGACTCACGATTCACGTTGAAGGTTGTTACCAGTTGGCACTATGCTCCGAATTCTGTCGTTCAGAAACATCTTCAGGTTGATGCTCGCTCCAGTGTGGATCATATTTTACGAACCAGGAGATCCAAAGGCTGCGGCTCAAACGCATTAGCCAGGGTTGAAGAAGAATGAGGAGAACTGCATTGAATCCCACCCAGTAGAAGAACCGGTGATCGTCTGTCGACAACCCGATCGTCAGCCACCAGACTATCAGGCTTAGCGCGCTGATGAGGACGGTAAGGACGTAACTGACATAGCTGGTTCCATAGTAAAAACCAACCTCTATCTCCGTTGCCTGCCCGCAAACGGGACACTCGGCATTCATCAGGAGAATATTCTTTAGATTGAGACTTAGCGGGTGTTTGAATAATTTTCCCAGCCGGCAACGCGGGCAATAACAGCCAAGGGAGGCGGCCAGGTAGCCACGACTTAATTTTTCTCCGGTAGTTTCTTGTTGATTGCTCATGATTGGGGCTGCAAAGGTCGACCTTTTTTCATAGGCAGGCAGAAAGATTTTCACAAATTCACCAGCGACGGAATCATGTCAGGACGAGTTCCCTGAGAATAATGTAGATCCCCATGACCAGTATGAACCAACCAAAGCCTTTCTTCAGGGAAGCGGGGGAGACCCTCTCGGCGAGAGCGATGCCAATGAAGATGCCGGCAATGGACAATAGTGTGAAGGTGATCAGCAATTTCCAGTCATACTGAAACTGCTTGAGGCTGAATAGAAAGCCGAACAATGAATTGATCGCGATAATGAGAAGAGAGGTCCCGACCGCGGTCTTCATGGACAACCGGAGAAAGAGGACAAGCGTCGGGATGATGAGGAAGCCTCCGCCTGCGCCCAGCAAGCCGGTGATAACGCCGATCAGGAGACCCAGCAACACCAGTGGCACCGCCTTTTGATGCCGGTCCTTCTCCGTTCCCGAGTGCCTCACCTTGTCTTCGTTGACGGTGATCATCGAGATCGATGCCGCCAGCATGAGTATCGCGAAGAAGACCATCAGGAACATTTCCCTCGAAACGTTTTCGTGACCGATGCGGAGTATCGTTGCAGGTAGTACGGGCAGGAGATAGTGCCGCGTAATAAAAATGGAGAAGATGGAAGGTATCCCGAATTCCGTCACGGCCTTGAAATCAACCAATGACCTGCCATAGGCCCTGAGCCCGCCGACGAGACTGGTGGTGCCTACAATGAAAAGAGAACTGGTAGTTGCAAGCAATGGATTAATATGAAATAAATACACGAGCACCGGGACGGTGAGGATCGATCCGCCGCTGCCGATCATTCCCAGTGAAAGCCCGATCAGCACGGCCGCGATATAACCCAGTGCGTCCATATAATAAATTAAGGTTCCAGTATTTTCTCCATTTTCATACTCCTGCTTCCCTTTACCAGGAAGTAAGTGTCGTTGAAATCCTGTTGCTTCCACCATTCACGGGCCTGCACCGAATCGTCGAATTGAAGATAAGGATGTTCGCTCCTAAGAAAATCACCTCCTACCAATACCACTTGTGTCCAGTTGGTGCGACGGATAAGATCGATGATGGCCTTGTGTTCTTCAAGGCTCTGCGCCCCAAGTTCGGCCATGCCTCCCAGCATAAGCACCTTCTTTTCATTATTCAGCGAAGCGAAATTCTCAATGGCCAGCCTCATGCTACTCGGGTTGGCATTATATGCATCGAGTATGATCTTATTGGTTCCCCGCTCCACCAATTGAGAGCGGCTGTTGGAGGGAACATAGCTGGAGAGGGCCTCGCGTATCCTGGGTTCTGCAACATTGAACGTCTTTCCAATAGTTACCGCCGCCAGGATATTGGGAAGATTATAGTCGCCGACGAGATTCGTCGCCAGCGGCCCACCTTCAAGTCCCTGCCTGAACGATACCTGGAGGAATGGATCGCTCTTGAATACGGCCCCAACGATATGCGCTTCTTCTGTGGTGCCATACTTGATCACGCCACTGATGCCTTTACTCATTTCATGCAGGTAATCATAGTCCCAGTTCACGAAGGCTACACCATGTGTGAGCGTGCGCAGGTAGTCGAACAATTCCCCCTTTCCTTTTCTTACGCCTTCCTCGCCGCCGAATCCTTCGAGATGTGCTTTGCCTGCATTGGTGATGAGCCCGTGCGTTGGTAACGTGTATTCA